>NZ_DBHD01000110.1:0-37915 GCF_002296025.1 Microbacterium sp. UBA837 | reverse complement strand
GCAAGGGACTCCACGGTGCACCTCACGTATTCGGCGAGAGACGCCGGTTATCGCCGGGCGTTGGCCGATTCAGGAATCCCCTACGACGCCGAGATCGTGCGAGTCGGCTTCTACGAGCAGGATGCTGCGCGCACCGCGGCGCTGTCGCTGCTCGAGTCGCCGCGCCGCCCGACCGCCGTCTTCGCCGCCAACGACCTCTCCGCCATCGGGATCATCGAAGTCGCGCGGGAGATCGGCCTCGAGGTCCCACGCGATCTGTCGGTGATCGGATTCGACGATGTGCTCGAAGCATCCCGGATGTCGCCGCCACTGACGACGATTCGCCAGCCCATGCGGCGGCTCGGGGCGGCAGCCATGTCGCTGTTGACGACCCTCATGAACGGTGAGGAACCGCCCGAACGCCATCTGCGCCTGGCCACGCAGCTCATCCCACGCGCCACGACCGCCCCGCCGAGGTCCTCAGGTCAGCGGTAGTGCGACCAGCACGAGGATGCCGAGGGCTCCGACAAGTCCCACGAACACCGCCAGGGTCAGTAGAAGCGCCCCGTCCGGGACGATCGTGTGATCCCGGGCGGTGACTGTCGCGAATGACACGCGTTCGTAGCGCCGGCGCGACCATCCCCACAGGACTGCCGAGAAGATCACCCCGACGATGCCGGGCAGGATCCACCATCCGCTTCCGAGAGCCGCCGGCAGTAGTCGCATCGCCACGACGGATCCGACGGCGATGCTCAGCCCGGTCCGCCGCCATGCCAGCTCTGTCCGCTCGGGCTGGAGACCCGGATCGTACAGCTCGTCACTCACGCGGATGTCGCCTTAGGCGAAGATGACGGCGAGCAGGATCAGCGCCGCTGAGACGGTGACCGCGACGCCGGTGATCGCGCCCAGCAGCGACCCCGGAAGGGGGGTGGCAAGCCGAAGGGCACGCTCGCTGCGCTGCCATCCGAGCCACGCCAAAGCGGGGGTGATCATGCCCATGACGATGAGCACGAGACTGGCTGCCAGACGCAGGCCGGGGTGGAGCGCGAGCCCGAGCACCTCGAGGGCGACGCCACCGGCGATCAGCGCGAGCGCAGTGCGGATCCAGGCAAGGAAGGTGCGTTCATTTGCCAGT
The DNA here is from genome assembly GCF_002296025.1 of Microbacterium sp. UBA837. Classification (NCBI taxonomy): domain Bacteria; kingdom Bacillati; phylum Actinomycetota; class Actinomycetes; order Micrococcales; family Microbacteriaceae; genus Microbacterium; species Microbacterium sp. UBA837. Next base: position 36,801 of record NZ_DBHD01000110.1, on the reverse strand, counting down.
GTGAAGCGGACGTCCGGTTCGGAGCCATGGCGGTAGACGGACTGCGGAAACCGCGATCTCATCGGTCCTCCCTGCTCGCTGACGAGTCACACCCTAGCGTGACCCACGCCGCTCACTCGGGGCGGTCGCGTGCGCTCAGGTGCTCAGCGCGGAGCGAAGATCCTCGATGGCCTCACACCAGCCCGGATCCCCGGCCCCCGCCCACTCGGTAGCCAGCTCGCTGCCCTCGCCGCACGCCGCGGTCAGTGCGGCGATCGCGAGGGCCACCGTGTCGAGCGTCGGTCGCCCGGCGCGCACGATGAAGGACTCGACCTCCTCGGTGTATGCATCCCGCTGCGTCGCGTGTCCGAGACCGTGCGCGACCACCTCGGCTGCGGCGACGGCGATGATCGCCGTGTCGCGTTCGACGTCCTCGACGTCCTCGAGCGCGTCCGCCAGGGCGTCGTCGACGACTCCCCAGTCCGACTCGTCCTCGAGCTCCCATGCCCAGTCGGCCGCGACATCGTTGCCGAACGGCTCAACGCTCCATGCACCCATGGCCCACACGGTATATGTCGCGGATGAACGGTTCACGCTCCTCGGGTGGCCCCGGTGTGACTCCCCGGCAAAACCTCTTCATGCGCCGCTGTGCGCCCCGACGCGCGTACTCGGGTCGGGGTCAGGGGGTGGGTGCGCCGGTGGATTCGACCGGCTCGATATCGGCGATCGGAAGAGTGATCTGCGCGCAGGTTCCGACGGGCTCGGCCCGCGCGAGCTCGATCCTGCCGTCCATCGACGACAACAGCTCCTTGACGATAGCGAGTCCGAGACCGGTCCCCGGCACCCCGCGGCTCGTGCTCGAGGAGCTGCGATAGAACCGATCGAAGATGTGGGTCAGGTCCTCGTCGGCGATTCCCTCGCCCTCATCCGAGATCGTGACGACCACCTGGTGGTCGGTGCGGTAGGCAACGACAGAGATCGTGCCGCGATCGGGCGAGAACTTGATCGCGTTGGTGAGGATGTTGGTGAAAACGCGCGTGAGATCGATCTCGCGACCGTGAACGGGCAGATCCGGCTCGATCTCGGCGGCGACCCGAAGGTGGCGTTGCTGGATGCTGTGCTTCGCGTCTTCGATGCTGCGCTGCAGCGCCAGCCCGGCATCGGTGACGGGCAGAGCGTCAGCTGCGGCCGGTCCGCGGCTGAGCTTTGACACCAGCAACACATCGTCGATCACCCCGCGTAGCCGCGTCGCGTTGCGAAGGATGACCTCGACCTGCTCGCGGACGTTCGGGTCGTCGGTCGTGTCGCTGAGTTCCTCAGCGAATCCCAGGATCGAGGTGATCGGGGTCCGCAGCTCGTGCGTGACGCTCGCGACGAAGTCGACTTTTTGCTGGGTGAGGGCTTGGAACGTCCTGCTCACCTGGCGTTCGCGCTCCAGCCGCCACTCCATTTCTCGCTCGGCTTCTCGGAGCGGCCGCAGATCCTGGACCGATACCAGGAGTACGCGGTTCAGGCCGGAGCGGTTGACGGCGTCGATCGTGATCGTGGCTGGCGGGTTCCCGGGTGCCACATCCTCCCAATCGACGGTCACCGACACGTCGTATGTCGCCTCGGCCAGCGACGGTCGCAGGAGTGCGTCCTCGCGAAGTCGCCAGCGTCCCGTATCCGAGCGCTCGAACTCGCTGCGCAGCATCACGACCGCGGAAGCGTTGACTTCGAGAACGGAGTACTTGCCGGGGCCGTCCTCTTGGAGGATGGCGAACCCGCTCTTGGACTGCCGGAATGCGTCATGCAAGAGATGCGATACCGCCATCTGCCGGCTCTCCAGTGCCCGTCTGTCGTTCTGCGATGCCGAGATCGCGAGAGTCGTCGCGCCGAAACAGATCGTGAAGACCTGGAGTGCTGTTGCGGTAGGAAGTTCCGAGCCGGCAGCCGCGTACGCTCCGCCACCGGTGACGGTGAGTCCCGAGGCGGTGCCGACGACCGCGAGCAGCTGCACGGCGACGAAGAACATCGGCTCGGCGACCGCGGCCCATGCCATGAGCGGCATGGCGAGGATCGGAACCGCGACCGGTGTGCCGGGGAAGAACGCGATCACCGTGGCGGCGAGCATCGCGACGGTGAGCACGACGCTGCGCCACCAGCGCACCGACGCTGCGCGGGGGATCGCGATGAGTCCCAACGGGGCGATGAGGACCATCGCAGACAGGTGCGACGCGCCGATCGTCCAGAAGGCATCCACGAAGTCGCCGCCGCTGAACTCACGGGCAACGCCAACGAGCGCGCCGACGATTGCTGCTCCGCTGATCGCGCCGATCGCGAAGCGGCCGACATCCATCAGCGTCGTCAGCCGGGGGCGATCCTGCTCACGCGAAACCGCAGTCGCGACCAGCCACGCTTCGGCGGCTGTGCCAAGCGACCCCAGAACGACCACCAAGAGGGGTCGATCGGCGACTGCCGATCCCAGGCCCGACGCCAGGCCCACCGCGATTGCGGTCAGCCATCGCCACCGGAGCGGGGATGCCGCCGCTGCGATCGCGCCCACAGCCGCCGTTGGCCACCACCACGCCAGACTCATCTCGCCGCGCTGCTCGAGCGCGAAGATGACGGCCAGCGCCCCGCCGAGTGTGACCAGCCCGGCGACGAAGACGGCTCGCCATAGTGGCGCGGCCTGACCGATTGTCGCCGCAACGCTTGGCCGCGTCATGCCCGATCCCTTCTGACCTGCCCACCCCTTCGGACTAGCATGGCTCACAGCAGGGGCTTTCGCAGGCCTGAAGCAGACTTTTGCCGAAGGGAGGGTCGCGTGGCGCGCATCATCGTCATCGATGACGACGCGGACATCGTCCGGCTCGTCGCGATCCGTCTCGCTCGTGCTGGCCACGATGTTGACGAATACTACGACGGCACCTCCGGACTCGGGGCGATCCAATCGTCGAAGCCGGACCTTGCCGTTGTCGACTGGATGATGCCGGGTCTCGACGGCATCGGCGTCGCGCAGGCGGTGCGGGCGGATGCCGCACTCGCCGCGATGCCCCTGCTGCTGCTCACGGCCCGCTCAGACCCCGCCGAACACGACTACGCGTGCGCGCAAGGTTTCTCTGCTGTCGTGACCAAACCCTTCACGAAGGCGGAGTTGCTGAGCGCGGTCAGCGCGCTTCTTCCAGAGGACCAGGCCGCTCCGGAAGCCGGCTGAGCGGATCTGCCAGCAGGCCAGCGAACGCCGCCTCGGCGGCGCCGATCAGGAGCCTGTCATCGGCCAGGACCGCGGCGCGGATGTCGACGTCCTCGGCGTTCGCGGGCATCGACTGCGCGCGTACGAGATCGGTGAGCTGATCCGTGGCCCCCTCCGTGAGCATCGCGAGGAAGCCGCCGAGCACGATCGCGCGAGGGTTCAGGACGTTGACGGCGTTCGCCAGTGCTGTCGCGAGAATCCGTCGTTGCCTGTCGGTCTCGGCGGCGACGCTGGGGTCATCGGATGTCGACAGCACAGCAGCCAACGTCGGGTCGTCGGCGCTCGTCAGGCCGACTGCCCGCAGAAGCCGTGAGCGGCTGACTTCGTCCTCGAGGACGCCCTCGGGAGCTTGCTGATCGGCCGTGCTGGCGATGCCGGGACGGTTCTGACCGAACTCACCGGCGTAGCCGGAAACCCCTCGCACCGGCATCCCGTGAACGATCAGACCGCCACCGATGCCGCTGGCGCCACCGTTGAGATAGACGACGTGGTCGAGTCCCCGCGCCGCGCCGTAGAGGTGCTCGGCGACGGCTCCGAGGGTCGCGTCGTTGTCGACGGCCGTGGGCAGCCCGGTCGCGTCGGCGACGAGTTCCCGGATCGGTGCATCGTGCCATTCGAGGTGGGGGGCGGTGCGCACCAGGCCGTCCCGCGCGCGGACGAGCCCGGGAACCGCGATCCCGATGCCGACGATGCGGCGCCCTGCGAGTGCGGTCTCCTGCCACGCAGTGACCGTGTCGGCCACGAGAGCCGCAGTCTCGCCGGGAGTGACGAGTTCGGTGCGCTCGATCCGGAGCCGGGCGGCCGACGCGCCGAGAGGGATCGGGGGCGGTCTCTGTTACGAGGCCCGCCGTGCACAGTTCGGCAACGAGATCGGCGATCGTCGAACGGTTGAGTCCCGTCGCGAGGGTCAGAGCTGCCCGCGACCGAGGGCCTTCGAGGTGGACCTGCCCGAGAATGCGAGCGAGATTGCGGGTCCTGACGCTGTCGGTTCCCGGCTCTACAAGCCGAGCCGCACCGAGGACGAGTCCGGAGTGTGGGATTCCGCTGCGGCCAACATGCGCACCTACCTGCTCCTCAAGGAACGGGCGCAGGCCTTCCGCGCCGACCCCGAGGTGCAGGAGGCGCTCGCCGCCTCCCGCGTCCCCGAACTCTCGGTGACCACCCTCGGCGACGGCGAGTCATACGACGACCTGCTCGCTGACCGTTCGGCCTACGAGGATTTCGACCCGTCGCAGTACTTCGGCGGCAAGGGCTGCGGCTTCGTGCGTCTGCAGCAGCTGGCCACCGAGCACCGGATGGGCGCCCGCTGACGTGACACTGGTGATGGGGGTCGATTCGTCGACTCAGTCGTGCAAGGTCGTCATGACGGATGCCGAGACCGGCGCGGTCATCCGCGAAGGCCGCGCCGCCCATCCGGCGGGTACCGAGGTGGACCCCGCCGCGTGGTGGTCAGCGCTGCAGGAGGCGGTCTCGGCCGCCGGCGGCCTCGATGATGTGGCTGCCTGGTCGATCGGGGGTCAGCAGCACGGCATGGTGGTGCTGGATGCCGATGGTCGCGTCATCCGTCCCGCGCTGCTGTGGAACGACACCCGGTCCGCCGGGGCGGCGACCGATCTCATCACCGAATTCGGTGCTGAGGACCTTGCTCGGCGCACGGGTCTCGTGCCGGTCGCCTCGTTCACCATCACGAAGCTCCGGTGGTTGCGCGATCACGAACCCGAGAACGCAGCCCGAGTGGCGGCAGTCGCACTCCCGCACGATTGGCTGACGTGGCGGCTGCGAGGCTACGGTCCTCGCGGCGAATCTGCTCGCGGTCCCGTGCTCCAAGAACTCGTCACGGACCGGTCGGACGCCTCGGGCACCGGGTACTGGTCGCCGGATGCCTGGCGTGCGGACGCGGGGAAGGTCGTGGCCGACGGCTACGACCGCGATCTGCTGGCCGCCGCGCTCGGCCATGACGCCGTGCTCCCCCGGGTGCTCGGTCCGCGGGAGTGGGTGGCAGATCGCGACGGCAGGCGTGTCGCGCCCGGCGCTGGGGATAACGCCGGCGCCGCGCTCGGGGTCGGTGCCGGCCCCGGCGATGTCGTCATATCGATCGGAACGAGCGGAACCGTCTTCGCCGTGAGTGAGCATCGGACAATCGACCCCACCGGGACCGTTGCCGGGTTCGCGGATGCCGACGGGCATTTCCTGCCGCTTGTCGCGACCCTCAACGCGGCGCGGGTGCTCGACACGATCGCGGCGTTGCTCTCCGTCGACCACGATGGCCTCAGCCGGCTAGCGCTGGCCGCCGAGCCGGGAGCCGCGGGCCTGACCCTCCTCCCGTACTTCGAGGGGGAGCGCACGCCCAATCTGCCGGATGCGACAGCTGCCCTCACCGGCATGACCCTCGCCTCGACAACACGCGAAAACCTGGCCCGCGCCGCCGTCGAAGGCATGCTGTCTGGGCTCGGCGCTGGCCTGGACGCCCTGCGCGCTCTCGATGTGCCGCTTCGCCGCGCGGTACTGATCGGTGGCGGCGCTCAGTCCGAAGCAGTTCGCGAGATCGCCCCGGCGGTGTTCGGGATGCCCGTGGAGGTTCCGTCGCCCGGTGAGTACGTGGCGCTCGGCGCCGCTCGTCAGGCTGCGTCCGTCCTGGACTGATCTCCCCCTCCCGTCCGTGCCCGCGAGACTGCACGGTGCAGCCTCGTGCGGGCGGGGAGGGGGTCGCGCTCGGTTGCCGGACTCACAGCGATCTCGTACCCGCGGTCCGTAGGTTGGCGGCATGAGTCACGCGTCGGCCATGCACCCCGCGACCTCGCAGCTTTCGCACCCCGCTTCCGATGAGGTGACTGTCTCGCTCTCGCAGTTGAGGGCCGCCCGCGACGAGGTGCAGCGCTTCTTGTTGCCCTACCAGTTCGGCCTGAAGGAAATCGAGACGAAGGTCGAGATCCTGCGCGACGAGTTTCTGCAACTGCACGATTACAACCCGATCGAGCACATCTCCAGCCGCGTGAAATCCGCCGACAGTCTCGTCGCCAAGGTCGGTCGAAAGGGCATCGACGGGGACTTCGACTCGATCCGAGCGCACATCACCGACATCGCGGGCATCCGGGTCACCTGCAGTTTCGTGGCAGATACGTACCGCCTGTTCGACCTGCTCACCCAGCAGGACGACATCGAGGTGCACTCGGTGAAGGATTACATCGCCGATCCGAAACCCAATGGCTACAAGAGCCTGCACGCGATCGTGCGGGTTCCCGTATTCCTCTCGACCGGCCGCGTCGACGTGCCGGTCGAAGTCCAGTTCCGCACGATCGCGATGGATTTCTGGGCGAGCCTCGAGCACAAGATCTACTACAAGTTCGACCGCCAGGTACCGGAGACTCTGCTTGCGGAGCTGAAGGATGCCGCGGCAAGCGCCGCAGAACTCGACGAACGGATGCAGCGCCTGCACCGTCAGGTGCACGGCATCCGTCCGGCTCCACCGCGAACTCTCGAGGTCTGATCTTCCGCCGCTCTAGCAGGGCTGAGCTCCCGGTAGCAACCACCCCCACCGGGAAACCCTGCTCGACTAGGGTGGAATCCCACCAGGAAGGGGTGCCGTGCAGACATGGCCAGGGTCGGCGTATCCGTTGGGTGCGACCTTCGATGGGAACGGAACCAACTTCGCCCTCTTCAGTGAGGGCGCTGACCGAGTCGAGCTGTGCCTGTTCGGCGAGCGCGGTCGGGAGACACGCGTCGACATGCTCGAGGTCGATGCGTACGTGTGGCACGCGTACCTCCCCAACATCGCACCGGGGCAGCGCTACGGGTACCGCGTCCACGGCGAGTACGACCCGACATCCGGCAAGCGGTTCAACCCCAACAAGCTGCTCCTTGACCCCTACGCGAAAGCTGTCGACGGGCAGGTGAACTGGGGTCAGTCGGTGTTCGGTTACACCTTCGGTGACCCCGACTCGCGCAACGACGACGACTCCGCCGCCGACATGATGAAGGGCGTTGTCATCAACCCCTTCTTCGACTGGGGCGGTGACCGGCCGCCGCGAATCCCGTACTCGGAATCCTTCATCTACGAGGCCCACGTCAAGGGGCTGACGATGCGGCATCCTGACATTCCGGATGAGATCCGCGGCACCTACAGTGCCATCGCGCACCCGCTGATCATCGAGCACCTCAAGCGTCTCGGGGTCACGGCGATCGAGCTGCTGCCGGTGCACCAGTTCATCAACGACTCGATGCTGGAAGAGAAGGGCCTCTCCAACTACTGGGGTTACAACACGATCGCCTTCCTCGCGCCGCAGAACACCTACTCCTCGTCGGGGCAGCGGGGGCAGCAGGTGCAGGAGTTCAAGGGCATGGTGCGCGCCCTGCACGAAGCCGGTATCGAGGTCATCCTGGATGTCGTCTACAACCACACCGCAGAGGGCAACCACCTGGGTCCCACACTCTCCTTCCGCGGCATCGATAACGAGGCGTATTACCGCCTCGAGGATGACGACAAGCGGTACTACACCGACTACACCGGCACGGGCAACAGCCTGAACGTCGGCAACCCGCACGCACTGCAGCTGATCATGGACTCGCTGCGGTACTGGGTGCTCGAGATGCACGTCGACGGCTTCCGCTTCGACCTCGCTGCGACCCTCGCCCGCGAGTTCTACGACGTCGATCGACTCGCCACGTTCTTCGAACTCGTCCAGCAAGATCCCGTGGTCAGTCAGGTCAAGCTCATCGCCGAGCCCTGGGATGTCGGTCCCGGCGGCTATCAGGTCGGGAACTTCCCGCCGCAATGGACGGAGTGGAACGGTAAGTACCGCGACACCGTCCGCGATTTCTGGCGGGGTGAGCCGCAGGCCCTCGGAGAGTTCGCCTCGCGGCTGACCGGATCCAGCGACCTGTACGCGCACTCCGGGCGCTGGCCGGTGGCATCCATCAACTTCGTCACAGCTCACGACGGGTTCACGCTGCGCGACCTCGTCTCGTATGAGCAGAAGCACAACGAGGCCAACGGTGAGGACGGGCGCGACGGCGCTGATGACAACCGGTCGATGAACTTCGGGGTCGAAGGTCCCACCGACGACCCGCAGGTCAACGAACTGCGGGAGCGGATGCAGCGCAACTTCATTGCGACGCTGCTGCTGTCGCAGGGTGTGCCCATGCTGCTGCACGGCGACGAGCTCGGGCGCACGCAGGGCGGCAACAACAACGGTTACGCCCAGGACAACGAGATCACCTGGATCGACTGGGAGAACGTCGACGCGAGTCTGATCGATTTCACGTCGGCACTGGCCCGCCTGCGCCGCGATCACCCCACGTTCCGGCGTCGCCGCTTCTTCGACGGGCGTCCCGTCCGCCGCGAAGAAGTGGAGCGCATCCCCGACATCGTGTGGCTGCGGCCGGACGGCACGCAGATGCAGCCGGAAGACTGGGACTCCGGATTCGGACGCTCGATCGGCGTGTTCCTCAATGGGAACGGCATCCGTGAGCGCGACCGCCGTGGCGAGCCGATCACCGATCTGCACTTCCTCGTGCTCTTCAACGCCGGCGACGAGCCGGTCGAGTTCACGCTCCCGGATGTCGAATTCAGCCCCAACTGGGACGTTCTGGTCGACACCGCCGGGACGCTCGCCAACACCGAGCCGGTCCATCCGGGCGCGGCAGTGGACCTCGCTGCCAAGTCGGTGGTCGTGCTGTGTGAACACGTCGAGGAAGAGGTCGAGGTCGACAGGTTCGTCGCAGCCTCCCTGGCCACCGGAACTGTCTCGATCGACGAGGTCCCGGGAGCGGCCCCCAAGGAAGAACTGTCGAGGTAGCGATGCATCCTGAGTCGACGTACCGCCTGCAGATCCGCGCCGCGTTCGACCTGGATGCCGCAGCCGCCGTCACCGGGTACCTGCGCGACCTCGGCGTCGGTTGGGCCTATCTTTCCCCGCTGTTGCAGTCGACTTCCGGCTCCGATCACGGATACGACGTCGTCGACCCGACCCGCGTAGACCCCGCCCGCGGCGGGGCGGAGGGACTCGAACGCTTCGCCGCTGCCGCGCGCGCCGCGGGCCTCGGCATTCTCATCGACACGGTTCCCAACCACATGGGGATCGCGGTGCCCGCCGAGAACCCGTGGTGGTGGGACGTGCTGCTGCGTGGTCGCGACTCGCGGTACGCCGCAGCGTTCGACATCGATTGGGAGTTCGGCGGCGGAAAGGTGCGAGTGCCGGTCCTCGGGTCGGACGCCGACGAGATCATCGATGCGATGGAGATCCGGGTGGATCCGGCGCCGACGGCGCTCGCGCCCCACGGCACGGTGCGCTACTTCGACCACGAGTTCCCGCTCGCGGAGGGGACCGCGCCGGCGGAAGCGACGTCGTACCCGGATGCCGTCCGCCAGGTGCTCGCTCGACAGCACTTCGAGCTGATGTTCTGGCAGCTCGAGGCATCCGAGCTGAACTACCGGCGCTTCTTCGCGGTCTCGACCCTGGCGGGAGTGCGCGTCGAAGACCCGGTGGTCTTCGACGAGGCCCACGAAGAGGTGGCGCGGTGGTTCCGGGAGGGGCTGGCCGATGGCCTGCGCATCGATCACCCCGACGGGCTTGTCGACCCCGGCGGCTATCTCGAACGGCTCGGCTCGCTCACCGGCCGCCGGTACACGCTGGTCGAGAAGATCCTCGAGCACAGCGCGACGGAGCATCCTGAGTTGCTGCCGGCCTGGTGGGACACCGACGGCACGACCGGGTACGACGCCATGGCCGAGATCGACCGCGTCCTCATCGACCCTGACGGTGAGGGTGCCCTTGACGCCCTCGACGAGCGGCTGCGCCGCGCGACCGGCCTGCGACCGGCGCAACCCTGGCCCGATCTCATCCACGACACCAAGCGGATGATCGCGGACACGATCCAGGGCAGCGAGATCGCCCGACTCGTGCGATGTCTGCCCGAGCACGTGGCGCTCGCTGCTCCGGATGCCGCCGATGCCCTGGCTGAGATCCTCGCCTGCTTCCCCGTCTACCGCTCCTACCTCCCCGCCGGGCGGGAGGCACTCGATGAAGCCCTGGCCGAGGCATCCGCTCGCCGCCCCGACCTGGCCGCGGCGATCGATACGCTCTCGCCGTTCGTGGCAGACCCGGCGCTCGAGGTGGCCCGCCGCTTCCAGCAGACGACGGGCCCGGTTATGGCCAAGGGCGTCGAAGACACCGCGTTCTACCGGGCCACGCGCCTGGGCACCCTCACCGAGGTCGGCGGGGATCCGTCGGTGTTCTCGCTATCGGTCGCGGGGCTCCACGAGGCGTTTGCCCGCAGGCAGGCACAGCGGCCGACATCGATGACGTCCCTGTCGACGCACGACACGAAGCGCGGGGAGGACGTGCGGGCGCGCCTCTCGGTGCTCGCCGAGATCCCGCATCGCTGGGCGAACGTGCTCGAACAGTTGCGAGGAATCGCCTCGACGGGACACGGGCCGTTCGACGCCCTGCTGTGGCAGGCGATCATCGGATCGTGGCCCGCCACTCCTGAGCGCCTGCACGCCTACGCCGAGAAGGCAGCACGGGAAGCGGCAGAGGCAACGACCTGGTGGAATCCCGATGCCGACTTCGAGCGCCGGATGCACGCCGTCGTCGACGCTGCGTACGGTGAAGCCAGGGAACTGGTCGAGGCTTTCGTCGCCGAGATCGCGCAGCCGGGGTGGAGTAACTCGCTGTCTGCGAAGCTCGTGCAGGTGGCTGGGCCCGGAGTTCCCGACGTTTACCAGGGGTCGGAGTTGTGGGAGACCTCTCTGGTGGACCCCGACAACCGTCGCGCTGTCGACTTCGCGAAGCGCGCGGCGATGCTCGCCGAGCTCGACCGTGGCGAGTCCGAGGGGAACGTTCCCGCCATCGACGCTTCGGGGGCAGCGAAGCTGCTGGTAACCTCGCGCGCGCTGCGGTTGCGGCGCGACCGGCCCGAGCTGTTCACGCGCTATCTGCCCGTCGAGGTGCTGGGTTCGGCGTCCGGGCACGCCATAGCTTTCGACCGGGGTGGGGCGATCGCCGTCGCCACCCGGCTGCCCGTGGGCCTGGTGGCGGGGGGCGGCTGGGGCGACACCCGGATGCTGATTCCGGGCGGAACCTGGACCGATGCGCTCACGGGCCGGGCCTATCCCGGCGGAGACGTGCCCCTGGGCGAGGTGCTGAGCGCGCTTCCTGTCGCGCTCCTGACACGTCAGACACCCGAGAAGCGTCGAGACACCGCACGTGACGGGGTTTCTCACACAGGCTCCGGTGTCTCGGGTTCCAGAGAAGCGGAGGAAGCATGATCGAGGTCTGGGCTCCCCGAGCGGAGCGGGTACGGATGCGTCGACCCGGCCATGCCGACGCGGAGATGACCGTGCGTGAGCGCGGATGGTGGACGGCAGACGTTGAGCTTGCTGATGGTGACGAGTACGGGTTCGTCCTCGGGGACGGCGACGCGCTGCGCCCCGATCCGCGGTCGCGGCGTCAGCCCCGGGGAGTGCACGAAGCATCGGCGTTCTTCGACGCCGAAGCCTTCGCGTGGACCGACGGCTCGTGGACCGGACGTCAGTTGGCCGGCGGCCTGATCTACGAGATGCACGTCGGAACCTTCACTCCCGAAGGCACCCTGGATGCCGCCATCGAGCGGTTCGATCACCTGATCTCGCTCGGGGTCACGCACGTCGAGCTGCTGCCGGTCAACGGGTTCAACGGCGTCTGGAACTGGGGCTACGACGGCGTGCTCTGGTACACGGTCCATGAGGCCTACGGCGGCCCCGCCGCCTATCAGCGGTTCGTGGATGCCGCGCACGCCGCGGGGCTGGCCGTCATCCAGGACGTCGTCTATAACCACCTCGGCCCCAGCGGGAACTATCTGCCCGAGTTCGGCCCGTACCTGCGTGATGCGGCGCGCAACACGTGGGGACTGTCGGTCAACCTCGACGCGCGCGAGGTGCGCGAGTTCATCATCCAGAACTCCCTCATGTGGCTGCGCGATTACCACGTCGACGGGCTGCGGCTGGATGCCGTGCATGCCCTCCATGATGAGAGCCCGACCCACATCCTGCAGGAGCTCGCCGAGGCCGCCGATGCCCTCTCGGCGCACCAGGGTCGGCCGCTGACGCTCATCGCGGAGTCCGATCTGAACGACCCGACTCTGATCCTGCCGCGGGAAGCCGGCGGGTACGGTCTCACCGCACAGTGGAGCGATGACTACCACCACGCGCTCCATGTCGCAGTCAGCGGCGAGACCGTGGGGTACTACGAGGACTTCGGCGCGCTGGGCGCCTTCCCCAAGGTCTGGACCGAAGGGTTCTTCCACAACGGCACCTACTCGTCGTTCCGGGGGCGGGACCACGGCTTCCCGATCCCACCGACGGTTCCCACCTGGCGGCTGGTGACCTTCGGCCAAGACCATGATCAGATCGGTAATCGCGCCGCCGGCGACAGGCTCAGCCAGTCCCTCTCCACCGACCGGCTTGCCGTCGCAGCGGTCTTGACACTGACTACGCCCGGAACGCCGATGCTGTTCATGGGCGAGGAATGGGGAGCATCCACGCCGTGGCAGTTCTTCACCTCGCACCCGGAGCCCGAGCTGAGGGAAGCTACCGCAAAGGGTCGCATCGAGGAGTTCGAGAAAATGGGCTGGGACCCGGCGATCGTCCCCGACCCACAGGATCCCGAGACCTTCCACCGCTCGAAGCTGGACTGGGCAGAGGCAGCCACCTCACCGGAGGTGGGGGTCGACCACGCGCGGCTGCTGCAGCTGTATCGCGACCTCGCCGCGGTGCGTCGCGCGCGGCCCGAGCTGACAGATCCCGCCTTCGCGGACTGCGACGCGCTTTCGGGGAGTGGTGCCGACAGCGATGATCCGCGGGCGCGGTGGTTCGTGCTCCAGCGCGGTGAGCTATCGGTCCTCGTGAATCTCACCGGGTCGTCGCACACCTTCGCCGTGGCGCCGGATGCCGTCATCCTGCTGAGCGCGGGAGGGGGTGAGGTCGAGCCCGTCATCACCGCGGCATCCGGCCCCGACCCGTCGGGCGCGGCATCCGTAATCACCCTCGCCCCCGACTCCGCCGCGATCGTCGCCCCCGCTCGCCCCTGACCCGAGCTCCGAACCGAGCGCCGAACCCACAGGTTTGGGTGCGAGCCCACACGTTTCTGCGTGCGGATCGTGTGGGTTCGCGCAGAAGAGTGTGGGTTCGTGCCGGTGGTTGCCCCTGACCCGAGCCCGGGCTGGTGCTCGCTATCGTGAAGGGATGTCCGCGAATCTCCTGATCATCCCGCTTCTGGCAGCGCTCGCACCGCTGCTGACCCGGGTGATCGGGCGGTGGTTCGCGGTTCCGATCGTCGTGTTCGAACTCGTGCTCGGCATCCTGGTCGGGCCGTCCGTGCTCGCCTGGGTGGAGCCGGTCGACTTCTTCGCGGCCCTCGCTCAGTTCGGACTCGCGATGCTGTTCTTCGTCGCAGGATCCGAACTCGACTTCACGGCCTTCCGCGGGCGAACCGGCCGCAACGCCGCGGTCGGATGGCTGCTCTCGCTCGGGATCGGCATCCTGATCGGCCTGCTCGTCGGCCCGCTGGGCGCGGCGATCATCATCGGCATCGCGCTGTCGTCGACGGCCCTCGGGACGATCCTTCCCATCCTTCGCGACGCCGGCGAACTGAAGACTCCGTTCGGCAAGGCGGTTGCGGCAGTCGGCGCGGTGGGCGAGTTCGGTCCGCTGGTCGCGATCTCCGTCTTCCTCGGCGGGCGAGACCCGGGCGTCGCCTCGATCGTGCTCGCTGCCTTCCTCGTGATCGCGGGGCTTGCGATCTGGCTCGCCTTCCGGATCCCGCACGGGATGATGCACCGCGTGGTCAGCGCGACGTTGCACACGTCGGGACAGTACGCGATCCGTGTCGTGTTCCTGATCCTCGGGGCGCTGCTCGCCCTGAGTATTGCGCTCGATCTCGACATCCTGCTCGGGGCGTTCACCGCAGGAATCGTGTGGCAGCTCATGATGCGCGACGCATCCGAGGAGAACCGTGAGGCTGTCGAGAGCAAGATCGAGGGGATCGCCTTCGGATTCCTCGTGCCGATCTTCTTCATCTACACCGGCGTCACCTTCGACCTCGCGGCACTGCTGGCAAACCCCGCGCTGCTGCTGTTCGTGCCCGTCGTCCTCGTGGCGTTGCTGATCGTGCGCGGTGTGCCGTCGATGCTCGTCGCACCGCCGGGGTCGCGCGTGCGCGATCGGATCGCTCTTGGTCTCTTGGGTGCGACGGGCCTGCCGATCATCGTCGCCGTCACCGCGATCGGCGTGGACGAGAATCTCCTCACCTCGGCGCAGGCAGCCCTGTTCGTGACCGCGGGAATGCTGTCGGTGCTGATCTATCCGCTCATTGGAATGCTGTTGCGAGGCGAGCGCGTCAGCCGCGTTCCCGCCGAGCTGGATGACGCGGTCTAGCGCGGTGAAACCAGCTGATCTGCCCGGTCTGCTCGCGTGGGCCAGAGCTGAACTCGCCGCGGCGCCGCGGGAGCTGCTCGGCGAGGTAGTGACACCACGGATGCTGGGCATTCCGCGCGCACCGAGGGTCGTCCTCCGCGATGAGGCATGGCATCTCGGCGTGCTCCTGCTCGGCCCCGCCGACCTCTACGCAACCGGCGAGATCGTGAGGTCGCGGGAGCCGGCGCGCCGCGGATACACCGCGGAGTCCCAGCGTGCGCGGGCTGGGCTCGCCGAGGCGGCGTTTCGTGGCGGCATCCTGCCCGGCGCCCCGGTCCACCTCGGGTGGCGGCGCATCGACACCTCGACCCTCGGTGAGCAGCCATCAACACAGATAGCGCCACTCGCAGTGAGCGACGGGCAGCTTCGCGTGCGCTGGAGTATGGCCGGCGGCTACGCGGATGCCGAGACCTACGTTCGCGAGCGGGTCGAGCTGGTTCGGCATCCGCCCCAGGGCGCCACCTGATCCGGTTGCGGCTCTCCCCGAGGTAGGAGAAATCACGCAGGTAGGTGGGTTCTGGGGCTAAACGTCCTACGCCGCGGATTCTTCCTACCGTCGCGAATAGCCGAGGCGCCTGATCCGCCGCTAGGAGCGGGAGGAACGGGTGCTGCGGCCGCGCACGATGCCGACGAAGGCCTCGACCTCGGGTGTGGTGCGCTGGGCTACCCATGCCAGCGCGATGCTCGAGGTGGGACCGCCCGCGAGGGTCCGATACGTGACGTCCTTGCGGTGATGCAGCCGCGCGAGCGACATCGGGACGATCAGGATGCCGACACCCGCCGCCGCCAGTTCGACAGCCGCCTTCGTGTCCGTCGGGGTCACGAAACGCGGCTCGAGGGTTCCCGGGGCTGTCACCCGAAGGACGTCATCCTCCGGGACGATGAGGACCTCGCCCGCCAGGTCCTCGGGGGTAAGCTCCTCGGCCACCGACAGTGCCGAGTCGCTTGAGAAGACCACCACCGGGACCTCGTCATAGAGCGGGATGGCATGGAGGTCGGTCTTGTCGATGGGCAGTCGGACCAGCGCCGCATCGACGCTCCCGGCCACCAACTGGTCACGCTGCGAGGCCGGGCTGATCTCCACCAGCTCCAGGCGCGTGCGCGGCATCCGTTCTCGCCACAGCGAAATCCACCTTCCCGGCGTCGCCCCGGGCACAGCTCCCAACCGGAATAGCTCAGCCGGAGGCGTGTCAGGTGGCACAGGCGCATCACGTGATCGGGGAGATCGGTCGCGCCTGGCCATCCCGTCAGGCTACCGCCACGACAATGGCGATGAGGTTGCCCAGCTCAGGCGGCGAGCCGGAGGCCGCGACGATCTGTCGCTACCCGCTCGTTCTCACCGACGGTCTCGTCGTCGCCGAGAAGCGAGCCGACCGCTACGCGCGCGTGAGCGCCGATGACGGTGCGGATGCCGATCTTGGAGCCGGCGCCGATCGCCGCTCCCGGGCCGATGTGCGCGTGCGGCGCAACGACGACCTCCGGACCGATGAGCGCGTCAGACTCGATCCACACGCCGCGGCCGATTCGGGCGCCAGCAGCGATCTGAACTCCCGGCTCGACATACGCCCCAGCCTCGACGATCGCCGTCGGGTGCACCTTGGCCCCGTGCGCGATCAGCCCTCGCCCGTTGGCGTGCTTGCGATACCGCAGCGTCTCGCCGTGGTCGTTTTCGATGTCGACGTAGTTCTTGCCCACGATCTCCTCCACGGGGCCGTTCGTCCCCAGTACCTTCCCCAACGCCGTGCTACGGAGATTCATTCCCCTGCATCCGTTTGCCGCTGATTGCTTCGTAGCGGCAATGGTGCCGGATCTCGGGTTCGTCGTCTCCCGGCTTGACAATTCTTCGGAACGGGTTCGATTTCGGATTGGCAGAGAATGGGAGGCATGCCAACCGACGATCTCGGCGACGCGCAGCAGGCTGATCCGGCGACCCCGAATCAGCCTTCGACCCCGTCTCCGGAGGCCACCCGCACCCTCGTATTCGATGAGCGAGCCACCGCGCACTCGCCGGCCGAGGACATCCTCGGCATCCTCACCGGAACCTTCACCGCATCACTGGGGCTCTATCTGCTGCAGTCCTCGGAAGCGGTCACCGGCGGCACGGCGGGACTCGCGCTGCTGATCCAGTACGCGTCCGGGTTGCCGTTTTGGATGCTGTTCCTGATCATCAACCTTCCGTTCGCCGTGCTCGCGGTGTGGCAGCGCGGCTGGAGCTTCACGATCCGGACCGTCATCGCGATCGCAATGGTCTCGGGGTGGTCGGTAGTGCACCACGCCCTCTTCGCTATCGATGGCCTCAACCCGATCTACGGCACCCTCGGCGGGAACCTCCTGGCCGGGGTGGGTCTGCTGATCTTGTTCCGGCACCGGGCGAGCCTCGGCGGGATCAACATCATTGCACTCATCGTGCAGGATCGCTGGGGATTCCGGGCAGGCTGGACCCAGATGATCTTCGACGTCATCATCGTTGCCGCGGCACTGCTGGTGGTGCCGTGGCCCAACGTGGTGCTGAGCGCCCTCGGCGCCGTCGTGCTCAACCTCGTGCTGGCGATGAACCACCGCCCGGGCCGCTACATCGGTCACTGATCCCGCGGTCGCTGCCGGCTGCCCGCGACCGTCAGGTCTGGCAGCGCGGGCACCAGAACACGTTCCGTTCCCGCGTGGCGTCGGCACCGAGTGCGCCGGCGAGAATCGGCGTTCCGCATCGACGGCATGGCCTTTTCTCCCGGCCGTAGACCCACATCCGCTCGCCCCTCCGATCGACGCCCGTGAACGTGCGCTCGACGCGATCGCGGTTCGCGCGGATCATTCGCGTTCCGACCTCGAGCAGGGCACGCGCGTCGACCTGAGTTCCCGGTGTTTCGGGATGGATGCCGCGCACGAACAGCATCTCGTTCGCGTACACGTTTCCGAACCCCGCAACGTTGCGCTGGTCGAGCACCGCGACATGGATCTCTCGCGGGTCCGCGCCCACGCGCCTGGCCGCTTCGTCGAGATCCCAGCTGTCGCTGAGGGGGTCGGGCCCGAGGTAACCGACAAGCTCGTCCTCGCGATCGGTCGGAACAAGGGCGATCTCGGCGAGGTCAAATCCGACAGTTTCGGCATCCGTCGTTCCGACGATTGCCCGAGCTCGAAACGCCGGCGCCCGCCAGCGCTCCCCGGGACGGTAGACGTGCCACTCGCCCTCCATCTTGAGGTGCGAGTGCAGCGTCCACGGCCCGATGCGCGTGAGGAGGTGCTTGCCGCGCGGCAGCACCCCGTGGACCTGTTCACCGGTGAGGTCCGCGGTAGCCAGCTGCGGCACGCGCAGATCGAAACGGGTCACCGTGTCGCCCGCGAGCGCCGCGTTCAGCATCCGCGCCGCACGAAACACGGTGTCACCCTCAGGCACGCGGCGACCCCGAGGTCTTGCGCAGAGTGAGGCCGCGCGGGGTTTCGACGAAGCCTGCCTCGCGCAGGGCGCGGGCGAAGGCCGTCCCGAAGATCGGGTCACCGTTCACCTGCTCGACAGTGAGCGTGTCGAGGTGCCGTGCCCGGGCGGTCTCGGCGAGGTTGGCTGTGGCCGCGGCAACTATCGCGTCATCGGAACTGAAGACGAGCGCTGACTTGCCGCCGCGCTCGAGATACAGCGCGAGCTCGCCGTCGACGAGCGTCACGAGGGCTCCAGCCTTGCGGCCAGGGCGATGACCGACACCCTCGAGGGTCGGCCAAGCGAGCGCAGCACCGTATGCGGTCGCGGGGTCGGTGGCAGCCAGGGTTATCGCGGCCAGCGGAGCGGGGTCGGCAACCGCGGAGAACTCGCGCAAGCGATCGACGGTAGCGGATGCCGCGAACTGTGCCCCGCCGAGCTTTTCGACGAGGTAGCCGCGGCGACAGTGGCCGGCACGTTCGGCATCCGCGAGCGTGCGATACACCTGCGCGAATCCGCCCGGGACCGCCTCGCTCTGGACAGAGCCGCGGGTGACGACCCCGTAGCGGTCGAGCAGGATGCCGGCAGTCGCGGCGGCCCGCACCGTGGGCTCCGGCTCCGGGTCGGGAAGAAGCGACCAGCGACCGCCAGCTCCCGCGCTCACACCGCCGACGCTCGCGCGCGCGCCGCTTGTGATGGAACGGGGGAGGGTGGCCGCGATGGATGACCCGCGGAACATTCGCGCACGGGGAGCGCGCCTGGCGCTGCGGTGCGCCTGGGACCCGCCCGACAGCAGACCGCGCACGGGAGCGAACGTGTCATTTGTGACCCGGCCCGCCCACGTCAGGGCCCAGAGCGCCTCGATCACCGACTGCTCGTTAGCGGCGTCAGTGAGACTCCGAAGCTGCCCCGCGAAGTACGCCCCGCCGCCGGCGAGCGCGTCGAGGATGCGTGCCTCGAGGGACTCAGCTGCGATGTCGTCGTCGGGTCGGGTCGGGAGGCTCAGGGCGATGGCGTCGGCCGGATGCAGCGCGATCCACCCGTCGCGTCCTGGGAGGGTTCCGTGCCCCGACCAGATGACCTCCCCCGTAGCGGTGAGTTCGTCAAGCAGCGCGGGGCGATAGTCGCGAACGCGACTCGGCAGAACGAGTGACTCCCATGCACTGGCGGGAATCGGCACGCCGGCCAGTTGCTCGATCACGGCGAGTACGCCGTCGACGCCTTCGAGCGGGCGGGTCAGGTGCTGCCACGCGGGCAGGAACCGGGCGAGTGCCTCCTGCGGCACGGGCTCGATGCTTCCTCGGATCGCTGCGAGCGAGCGCATCCGCAGCCGACGCAGTACTTCCGAGTCGCACCACTCGTTCTCGCCGCCGTCGAGTGCCGACGAGGCGGGGAGAAAGTAGCCGCTCGTGACGCGACCTTGCGCTTCGAGTCGCTGCAGCGTCAGTCGCCCGACGGCGGTCCCGATGCCCAGTCGCTCGGCGACGGCATCCGTGGTGAAGGGTCCGTGGGTGCGGGCGTGCCGGGCTACCAGGTCGCCGAGCGGGTCTGCGACCGGTTCGAGGAACGCAACCGGGATGCCGACGGGCAGCGGAATGCCGAGGGCGTCGCGCAGGCGTCCGGCATCTTCGATGGCCGCCACCCGATCGACACCGGCGATCGTGACCTCGATCGCACGGCGACTGGCGACGAGCGTCTCGAGGTGAGCCGTGGCCTCGGCGACTGTCGCGGCCGCTCCGGTGTGCTCGAGGTCGGCTGCTTCCGTCTCGGCGGCACCGGATACCGCCTGCAGCCGTGCCGCTACCTCTGCGCCAGACAGCGGTCCGAGCAGCCGGAGCAGGTCGGCGACGCCTTCGAGCCCGCGGACGCGGCGGTCCGGCGCGACGTGCTGCGCCTCGGATTCGAACTGGGTGATGACGTCGGGGTCGAGAAGCTCGCGCATCTCCACGGTGCCGAGCAGCTCCGACAGCAGTGCAGGGTCGACGGCCAGCGCGGCGGCGCGGCGTTCGGCAAGGGGCGAGTCGCCCTCGTACATGAACGCGCCGACGTAGCCGAACAGCAGGTCTCGCGCGAACGGCGAGGGCTGTGGAGTCTCGACCTCGATGAGGCGGATGCGGCGGTCGGCGATCGACCGGACGATCCGAAGCAGCGCGGGCACGTCGTACACGTCCTGTAGAACTTCGCGCAGCGTTTCGAGGATCACGGGGAATGTCGGATGCCGACGGGCTACCTCGAGCAACTGGGCTGACCGTTGCCGCTGTTGCCACAGCGGGCTACGGCGGTTCGGATTCATCCGGGGCATCAGAAGCGCCCGGGCCGCGCACTCGCGGAAACGGGACGCGAACAGGGCAGACCCGCCGACCTCTTGCGTGATGAGTGGCTCGAGCTCGTCGGCGTCAAAGACGAACAGCTCGGCGCCGGGCGGCTCGCTCGTGGTGTCGGGAACGCGCGCGATGATGCCGTCGTCGCTCGCAACGGCGGATCCCTCGACACCGAGCCGCTCCCGGATCCTCGCGTTGACCGCAAGCGCCCATGGCGCGTGGACTTGCATGCCGTACGGGGAATGCAGGATGACACGCCAATCGCCGACCTCGTCGCGGCCGCGTTCGACAGTGAGGCTTCGATCGGTCGGCAACGTCCCGGTGGCTTCGCGCTGGTCAGCGAGGTACGCGAGCAGATTGGTCTTCGCGTTCGCGTCGAGCCCGGCATCCGTCAGTCGCGCGTCGGCGGCAGGAGGTGGCGCAGTGGAGATCTCACGCGTGAAGGCTCCGAGCGCCTCCCCGAGCTCCGCGGGCCTGCCGATCCCGTCGCCGTGCCAGAACGGCACCCGCCCCGGCTGGCCGTATGCGGGGAGGACGTTGACGCGATCGTGGGTGATCTCGACGATGCGCCAGCTCGTCGTGCCGAGCGTGAAGACGTCGTTCACGCGCGACTCGTAAACCATCTCTTCGTCGAGCTCGCCGACGCGCGCGTTCTGGCTCTCGCCCGCGACGAACACGCCGAACATGCCGCGGTCAGGGATCGTCCCACCGCTCGTGACGGCGATGCGCTGCGCGCCCGGGCGGCCGGTGAGGGTTCCGGCATCCCGATCCCACACGACGCGCGGACGGAGCTCTGCGAACTCGTCTGAGGGAAACCTGCCGGCGAGCAGGTCGAGGGTGGCTTCGAATGCCGAGCGCGGAAGCGAGCGGAACGGGGCGCTTCGTTTGACGGTCTCGAACCACTCCTCGACGTGGAGCGGGGCGAGGGCCGCTGCTGCGACGGTTTGCTGCGCGAGGATGTCGAGCGGATTCTGCGGCACCTGGATCGCCTCGATCTGACCCGCGAGCATCCGCTCCGTGACGATCGCGGTGTGCAGCACGTCGGAGCGGTGCTTGGGAAACAGGGAAGCCCGGCTGATCTCGCCCACTTGGTGACCGGCGCGGCCGATGCGCTGCAGGCCGGATGCCGCGCTCGGCGGCGCTTCGACCTGGATGACGAGGTCGACAGCTCCCATATCGATGCCGAGCTCGAGACTGCTCGTGGCAACGACGCAACGCAGGATGCCGGACTTGAGTTCCTCTTCGACGAGTGCGCGCTGCTCTTTCGAGACGGACCCGTGGTGGGCCTTCGCGAGCACGGCATCAGCCCCAGCCGTCTGGCCGCTTTGCGCGGGCATCGCTGCCGCGATCGTCGGTTCGGGGAGCTCGATACCCAGCCGCTCTGCGTAGATCTCGTTGAGCCTCGCGGTGAGACGCTCCGCGAGCCGCCGCGAGTTGGCGAACACGATCGTCGACCGGTGTTGAAGGACCCGGTCGACAATGGCCTCTTCGACATGAGGCCAGACCGATCCCGTCATCTCCGTGTTCTCGGGGCGTGGGGGTGTTCCGCCGGATGGCGAATACCAGTCTTCGCTTTGTCCGGAGGTCGGTGCTGTGGCATCCGTCGACCGCACGCCTGGCCCACCCGTGGTGGATGCCGCGGCCGGCGGTGGGTTGAGCATGTCTTCGACCGGGACCGTGACCCGCATCTCGAAGGTTTTGGATGCCGGCGGCGCGACGATCTCGACCGGGGCTGCGCCCCCGAGGAACCGGGCAACCTCGTCGATCGGTCGCACCGTCGCCGATAGGCCGATGCGCTGCACGGATGCCGCATCCGGCCTCTCGGCGCGGATCATGGCGTCCAGGCGCTCGAGGCTGAGGGCCAGGTGCGCGCCGCGTTTGGTCGCGGCCACGGCGTGGACCTCGTCGACGATGACCGTGTGAACTCCCGTGAGGGTGCGGCCCGCCTGGCTCGTGAGCATGAGGTAAAGCGACTCGGGGGTCGTGATCAGGATGTCGGGCGGCGTCGCGACGAGCTTGCGGCGCTCCGTCGACGGGGTGTCTCCGGAGCGGACGCCGACCGAGACCCCGGGGAGGCTCAGCCCGCGTCGGCGGGCTGCCTGGTCGATGCCGACGAGCGGCGAGCGGAGGTTGCGCTCCACGTCGACACCGAGAGCCTTGAGCGGTGAGATGTAGAGGATGCGGGTGCCCGCGGCATCCTGCGGGGTTTCAGCCTTCTCCCGGAACACACGGTCGATGGCCCACAGGAATGCCGAGAGCGTCTTGCCGGAACCGGTCGGAGCAACCACGAGCGCGTGGCGGCCCGCCGAGATCGCCTCCCACGCGCCGGCCTGAGCCGGGGTCGGTGCGGTGAATGCGCCGCGGAACCAATCCTGCGTGGCAGGACCGAACCTCTCGAGCACATCCGCCATCCCCCTATCTTCGCCCGCCCCACCGACATCCGGGGCGGTCTCGGTCCCAGCCCGCAGCGAACTCCTCAGAACGGGCGACGGATGCTGCGTGGGGCGCCTGCGGCCACGGTAGGTGGCCCGACCTTGAGGAGCTAGCGACGCTGTGCATCGCGGGGTTCGTCCCGGCCCTGACGCAGAACGTCGACGCGAACGGGGCTGCCCCAGCGAGTTGACAGACGAACCGGGCGGCGCCGCCCCCAAGGGAGTACCGTGACGGTGAGCAAAGGAGCGACCATGGCATTCGACCAGGTGGTGCACGGACGGCAGGACGATTTCGAGGCCCGGCACGGCGACCGTGGACGGTTCACGTTCGCCAAGCACGTCGTTGTTCCCAAAGAGGGCACTCAGCTACAGGTCTCATTCATGGAGATCCCGCCGGGTCAGTCGGCGTACCCATATCACTGGCACGCTGGCGTCACCGAGGCCTACGTCATCCTGTCGGGAACGGGTCGGGTGCGTACCCCGGGTGCCGAATTCGACATCGGCCCGGGGGAGGTCGTCGTCTTTCCACCCGGGCCGGCGGGCGCGCACCGGATGACGGCTACCGGCGGTGAGCCGCTCCGGTACGTCGACCTGGACACGACATCCGAACAGGACGTGATCGGCTACCCGGACTCGCGAAAGACGATGGCGTACACGACCGCCCGCCCCACGATGCTCTTCCGTGACGACGACGCCGTGGACTACTACGACGGTGAGCCTGACGCTGGGTGAGGGGCGAGACCGGGTGAGCGGGTGACGCGGAGCGCACACATGTGAGCGCGGACGTGCGAGAGTGACGTACGGAGGATCCCATGCGTGCCACCCCAACCGTCCTCGCCGCGACTCTTCTCACCGCGTTCCTCGTCGGCATCGGCGCCGCACCCGCCCTCGCGGAGCCCGGCAACGGTCCCGGCGTCAGCGATCCCCCGCGGGCTTCGACCGAAGCCACGGTCGTCGCGATGCGGCACCAGAGCGGTCTGTTCGGAGCCCAGGAGACGGCGATCACCGACCCGCAGACGCCCTACCCGACGACGATCACCGGCACACCGGCAGGACGTTCTCGACGGCTCAGATCGTGCTCAACGACCCGAACTCGAGCAGCCCGGGCGACATCCCGTCGAGAACTCGGGAACGCTCGCCGCCGGCACTCCGGCGGGAACGACCCGGGTGGTGACCCTGCCGGCTGTGCCCGCCGGCGCAACGTGCATCGTCACGCAGACCGCTGACGGGCACACTGCCGATGCGGTGCTGGCGTCCACCACGACGGTTCCGGCGGGGCTCGCCGTCATGGTTCTCGACCACGTTCGTCGTCGTTCGCGCGCATCACGCTAGCCGGGGGTTCCCGGTGGCGAACTCCTCAAGACCGGGGTCCTACAGCCGCCGCGAGAGCGGAAACGCGGCGTCCTCGCGCCGAGTTTGAGGAATTGGCTACGCGCCGGACTCGGGTTCGACGTCCCCTGCCGACGAGTCTTTGACTGAGCCGGCCGCCGCGTCTGCCGCGAGGCCTGCGACGAAGTCGAGTTTGTCGAGCACCGGAGTGGACAGGACGAACGGGTAGAGGTCGTCGTAGCCCATCGACCGGTTCATCATGTTCAGAGCGGTCGACAGTGGCATCCACGTCTTCGTGACGCGCTCGCGGAACGAGGCGGTCGGCGCGGGGCGGAGCAGGCCGAATTCCTCGGCGGTCTGGATGCTGTCGCTGATGTGAAGGTAGTGGGCCCAGGTTTCGGCGAAGTCCTCCCACGGGTGCATCGTCGCGTATTGCGAGATGAAGTGCTGTTGCCAGTCATCCGGAGCACCTTCGGCGTAGTGGCGATCGATCGCCGCCTGATAGTCCTCGGACTCGTCGCCGAAGAGCTCTCGTGCGCGGTCGCGCGTCTGGTCGTCGGTGATGAGAAAAGACTCGTAGTAGTGCCCGATCTCATGGCGGAAGTGACCGAGCATCGTGCGGTACGGCTCGTCGAGCATCGCCCGCACCTTCTCGCGGTGCGCATCCTCTGCCTCGGCGAGGTCGATCGTGACGATGCCGTCAGCGTGCCCGATCGTCACCGGTTCCGCCACGCTCGAGAGCAGGTCGAAGGCGACGCCGCGGGGGTCGTCGGTGCGGTCGAGAATCGGGATGCCGAGCTCGTCGAGCTCCGCGATGAGGTGGCGTTTGGCGCGTTCGGCGGGAGCGTAGTTCGAGATCCCCTCGAGGTCGGCGTCGTTGGGACGGGTGCGGGTCAGTCCGCAGCTGAAGCACAGCCCGCCGGCATCCGTCGTGAGCCAGGTGCAGCCCGATAGCCCGAGGTTTGCGCACACGTGCCAGACGCCACCCTCGGCATCCGTGTACGTGCGGTCGTCGGTATCGAGCGGCACGATGTCGCGCTCGGCGCGGGAGTATCCCAGCGGTGTCTCGCATGAGACGCAGACCGAGTTCTCGAAGAACAGGCGATTGCCGCAGACCCGGCAGGTGTAGGACTTCACGGGCGAATCCTCGCACACGAACACGACGTGTCAGGAGGGCTTGCGCTCGCGGCGATCCGCGTCCGCGCGCAGGTCGCAACGGCGCATGGAGTCGGCGGCGCGCCGGGCGGACGGGCTGGATGCCGGCGTGTCGCGCACAAACTGCGCCGTTGCGACCTGGGGCCGGTGGGGCGGAGTCGTCAGGATGCCGGGGCGACGTCGACCGAAACGCGCAGGGTCGAACGCTTCGCGGTGGTGAAGATGATGCCTTTGACGGGGGAGACATCGCCGTAGTCCCGCCCCCAGGCGACGGTGACGTAGCGGTCGTTAGCCCACTGGTCGTTGGTCGGGTCGATCGCGAGCCACTCGTCAGATCCCGGCATCCAGACCGCGAGCCATGCGTGCGAGGCGTCGGCGCCGACGATCCGCTCGCGACCGGGCGGCGGCTGGGTCGCGAGGTATCCGCTCACGTAGCGCGCCGCGACTCCGTGGCTGCGAAGGCACGCGAGGGCGAGGTGCGCGAAGTCCTGGCAGACCCCCGCACGCGTCCGGAACACTTCGGCTACCGAGCTGGTGACCGTGGTCGCCGTCTTGTCGTAGTCGAAGTCGGCCTTGATGCGGTGCATGAGGTCGGTGGCCGCTTCGCCGATCGGTCGCCCGGGGGTCAAGGATGCCGCGGCATACGCGTGGGCGTCGGTGACGTGCTCAGCCTTCGGGGACTCCACAGCGAACTCCGCGGCGGCCCAGGCGCCGGGCGCATCAGGATGCTGCACCGGACGCGATTGCTCCCAGGGCAGCGCCAGCGCCGCACCGTCATAGCGGGGTGCTTCGACGGTCACGTCGGTGCGCGCGTCGACGACCAGGCGCGTGTGGGGCACAGTGACGTGGAAGTACGTCACGACGTTGCCGAAGGCATCCCGCTCGTGGCTGATGTCGTTCGGCTCGGGATCGATCGTCACCGTGTGCGACGCGATCTGCTGCCACGCGACCGGTCTCGGGGCCACGTGCGCAAGCCCGAGACTGTTGCGCACATCGTCGCTGTATTCGTAGACGGTCCGGTGCGACACGGCGTACTTCATGCGTCGCTCCTCACGAGAGTGCCCCCGTGAGTTCGGTCAGCGACAGTGACGCGTAGGTCTGCAACGGCGGACCGGCGGAGAAGTGCAGCGCCTCGATGGCCCGTGCAATCTCGCGCAGCTGAGCGTCGGCATCCGTGAGGGTGTCGTGGAGCGTCGACCGGCGGTCATCGATGGCCATTGCGAGGTCGGCGACCTGTACGTCCGCGATCTGGGCCTCGAGCTGATCGAGCAGTCGCTCGGGGCGAGTCGACCCGGTCGACAGCGGCTGGGCGGCCAGGTGCTCCCGGATGCGCGCCACGGCGAATCGCAGTGATCGGGGGTTCTCGGGGTCACGGACCAGCAGATCGATCACGCCACTCGCGTAGAGCCCGCCGCGGTACCGGCGGCGGTGCGTGACCACGCTTTCGCTGGCACGCAGCACAGCTTCGAGAACTTCTTGTTCGACGTCGCCGACGAGGCGGTCGACCATCGTCGCTCGCAGCAGGATGCCGATCTGCAGCGCGCGCTCGATGGCCCGCCCGGTCTCGATCATGTGCCAGCCGGCATCGCGGATCATGTTCGCCGAGGTGCCCTGCAGCGCCAGAAGCGCCGTGAGCATCTGTCCCGCTGCCTCGCCGATGCCGTGGGCGTGCGGAGTGATCCGCAGGGCAGCGCCGGCGCGATCGGTGGCGGCGAACACCCGCCAGGTGTCGGCCGAGAGCTGATCGCGCACTCCCTCGAGGGTCGTCCGCAAGCGTGAGAGCGAGTGCGCCACCGAGCCGGGACGAGCGCCGTCGAGCAGTACCGACCGGAACTCGTCGTCGAGGTCGAGCCACCGCGTGCCGCACAGGCGCTGCGTCGCGCCCACGAGCACCTGGGTGCTCTGCGCCGCGGTCAATCCGGGTGCGGTGAGCTGATCGGCATCCGATCGGATCGCGAGAACGAGCCGCAGCAGATCCTCAGCGCGCTCCGCGTAGCGTCCCGACCAGAACAGGTCGTCGAGTGCGCGCGGGGCCACCTCGGGGACTGACTGGACGACGGCGACCGTTGTGGCGTCCGGCAAGCCCTGATCGAGGTCCGCCGGATCGGCCTTGAGAACCCACACGTCCTTCGATGCGGTCGGAAGTGCGGCGTCAGCGACGGCGGTGGCAAGCCCGCCGATGAGCGGACGGTAGGTCGACTGATGCCGGAGCGTGAATGTTCGCAGCACCACCGGCCTCGCGTCGACCTGGCCGGGCGAGCGCCACGTCGGTGCCTGCGAGAGCGGGAGGAGCTCTTGCGCGGCGAAACGGTGCGGGCTGTGCCGTATGCGGTCGACGAGCCGGGCGGGGTCGGATGCGTCGAGCGGTGTCCGAGGCCCGTCGATGGCCCGAACGACAACCGTCGGGTCTGCTCCGAGCAGCCGCGGGGTGAGCAGGTCCAGAGCGTCAGGATCGCCGCACCACCAGGTCGGCGTCGACGCGAGGCGCAACTGTTCGCCGAGCAGGCGCTCGCACAGCGCGGGAAGGAACGGAAGCAGCGCCGGGTTCTCGAGCACACCGGCGCCGAGCCCGTTGACAAGGCGCACGCCGCCCCGGCGAACCGCCTCGGTCAACCCCGCGACGCCGAGTTGCGAGTTTCCCCGCAGCTCGAGGGGGTCGCACCATTCGGCATCCACGCGACGCAGAATGACGTCGACGCGCTCCCGCGGTGTCACCTCGGGCCATCCTGCGGGTTTCATCCAGACCTTGCCGTCTCGCACGACGAGGTCTGCCCCCTGCACGAGCGGGAAGCCGAGCATGCCCGCCAGGAATGCCTGGTCGTAGGCGGTTTCTGACAGGGCGCCGGGGGTGAGAACCACGACGCGTGCATCGGGGCGGGCATCCGGTGCCGCCGCGATGAGCGCTTCGCGCAGAGCGTCGAAGTAGGGCTCGATGCGGTGCAGCGTGGCGCCGTGGAACAGCTCGGGAACGACCTGCGAGACGATCCGGCGGTTCTCCATCGCGTAGCCGAGCCCCGAGGGTGCCTGCACGCGATCGGAGATGACCCGCCACTCGCCGTCGCCGTCGCGCCCGAGATCGGTGGCGCTGAACAGCAGGGGGTGCGGGTCGGTGGATCCGGTTCCGGCGACCGCCCGGATGTAGCCGGCGTGCCCCAGCACTGTCGCTGCAGGCAGGATGCCTTCGCGCAGCATCCGGCGCTCGCCGTAGACGTCCACGAGCAGAGCGTTGAGGAGTTCGGCGCGCTGCGCGAGTCCGACATCGAGCTTGGCCCAGTCGCTGCTGTCGAGCACGAGGGGCACGGGATCCAGGCGCCACGGCTCGGGTTCGGAGTCGGCCGGGTTGTAGGTCACGCCGTCATCGGCCAGGAGTGCCCCGACTTCGCGGTTCAGTCGCGACAGGTCGTCGATGGTGAGGGTGAGTGCTCCGGGGGCCATCGCGCGCCACGCGGGTCGCAACGTGCCGTCGGGTGCGATGACCTCGTCGAAGCGCGCCGAGGATCCCCGGGGTGAAGCGAAGGGCAGCGTGGGTTGGGTGACCGCGGCGGCATAGTCGCGGAGGACGCTCACGCCGGGGCGATCCTGCGCAGGTCGAGGGTGTGCGGATAGTCGGCGGATGCCGCGTGGCGGCCGCGCTCGCGGAGGGCGCCCACATCGACGTGCCCGGGAGTGTGTCCGTGGGCCTCGAAGCGGCTCGCACGGCGAGCCTCAGCCTCGAACGCGTTCACCGGCGGGTGCTCGTACGCCCGTCCGCCCGGGTGGACGACGTGGTAGGTAGCGCCGCCGAGGCTCGCCTCGGCACGCGTGTCGATCACGTCGACGGTCAGCGGCGAGTGCACCTCGATCGAGGGATGCAGCGCCGACCACGGCTGCCAGGCGCGATAGCGCACGCCCGCGTAGAACTCGCCGAGCGTGCCGGTCGAGGTGAGAGGCACAGGTACACCATTGCACGTCACAAGGTGTCGGCGCTCGTCGATGCCGCGCACCGTGACCTGAATGCGCTCCACAGAGGAGTCCACGTAGCGCGCGGTTCCCGATCCCGTGGCTTCTTCGCCGAGCACGTGCCACGGTTCGATCGCCTGCCGAAGTTCGAGTTCGATGCGTGCTCCGGGCGCCGAGATCCGAGCCAGCCCGATGCGCGGGAAGCGGAACTCTGCGAAGGCGTCGAGCCAGGACTGCTCGAACGGGATGCCCGCGCGGTTCAGGTCGTCGACGACGCCTTCGATATCGAGCAGCGTCCCGTGAGGGAGGAGGAATTCGTCGTGAAGGCGCGTTCCCCAGCGCACGAGCGGCTCGTCGTAGGGCGTGTCCCAGAACCAGGCGATGAGGCTGCGCACCAGGAGAGCCTGGACGAGGGCGAGTTCGGGATGCGGCGGCATCTCGAATCCGCGGAGTTCGAGCAGCCCGAGGCGTCCCCGGCTGGAGTCGGGGCTGTACAGCTTGTCGATGCAGAACTCGGCCCGGTGGGTGTTCCCGGTCAGGTCGGTCAAGAGGTGGCGCAGGGCCCGGTCCACGATCCAGGGGCGGGCGCTGCCGCCGGCGGCTGCAGCCTCGGCATCCAGCCGCCGCAGCTCGCGCAGCGCGACCTCCATCTCGTACACAGCCTCGGGCCTGCCCTCGTCGAAACGCGGAGCTTGGCTCGTGGGGCCGATGAACCGCCCCGAGAAGAGGTAGGACAGGCTCGGATGCCGCTGCCAGTAGGTGATCAGGCTTGCCAGCAGGTCGGGGCGACGAAGCAGCGGCGAGTCGATGGGCTGAATGCCGCCGATCGTGATGTGGTTGCCGCCGCCGGTTCCGGTGTGCAGGCCGTCGAGGTCGAACTTCTCGGTGGACAGGCGGCTGCGCCGGGCAAGGTCGTAGAGCGATGTGGTCAGCTCGCGCTGCTGCGCCCACGACGACACCGGCTGCACGTTCACCTCGATGACGCCGGGATCGGGGGTCACGACGAGCTGCTCGAGCCGCGTGTCGGGCGGCGGCGCATACCCCTCGATCACGAGACGGATGCCGGTGGCAGAGGCCGCCTGCTCGAGGACGTGCAGCAGGTCGGTGTAGTCCTCGAGGTGCGCGACCGGGGGGAGGAAGACGTGCACCTGACCATCGCGGGCCTCGAACGCGACAGCGGTGGTCGCGGTGGTTGCCACACCCTGCAGCGACACGTCCGGGATCTCGGGCTCGCGAAGCGGTGACTCTTCGAGATACGAGGGTTCTGCCGTCAGCTCCGGGGGTGTCCACGACACCGAATCCAGCGGCAGGCGCAGGCCGATGGGGCTCGTGCCGGGGCTGAGTACGAGCCGGCCGCGACGGAACGTCCACACGGGGCTCGTCCAGTGCCCGTCGGTCGTGAGGGGCAAGACCCAGCCGGTGGGGGTGTCGACATCACGGTCGAGGGCGGCGAGGTCGTGCTCGTCGAATCCCTCGACGTCGGTGGGTTCACCGGCGGGTTTGCGCACCTCCGCCGCCAGCGCCGCGAGCGGGTCTTCGTAGGCGGGCAGCAGGCGGCTATTCGGGATGCCGAGGGTCTGGGTGACGCGCCGGGCCAGGGTTTCGGCATCCGTCGTCGCGCCTGGCTGGGGTTCATCGGACCACGGGTCGGCGAACAGGGACGGGTCGTTCCACAGCGGCACCCCGTCTTTGCGCCACTGCAGCGCGATGTTCCAGCGAGGCAGCGGCTCGCCCGGGTACCACTTGCCCTGGCCGCGGTGCACGATGCCGCCGCCCGCGTACCGCTCGCGCAGCTTCTCGGCGAGCGTGTCTGCGAGCTCCCGCTTGTGGTCGCCGTCGGCGTCGGTGTTCCATTCGGGGGCCGTCGCATCATCGACCGAGACGAACGTCGGCTCGCCGCCCATGGTCAGGCGCACATCCGCGGCGGTCAGCCGTTCATCGACGGCCTCGCCGAGCTCGTCGATGCGCTGCCACTGCGCGTCGGTGTAGGGGCGGGTCGTGCGGGGGTCCTCGTGGATGCGGCGCACCTCGTTGTGGAACGAGAACTCCACCTCGACAGCCTCGGTAGCACCCGAGATGGGGGCAGCCGACGAGGGTTCGGGTGTGGCGCTCAGCGGAATGTGGCCCTCGCCCGCGAACAGGCCGCTCGTGGCATCCAGTCCGATCCAGCCGGCGCCGGGCACGTAGACCTCAGCCCAGGCGTGCAGGTCGGTGAAGTCGGCGGCCGGCCCGCTGGGCCCGTCGAGCGACGCCTGGTCGGGGGCGAGCTGGATGAGGTAGCCCGAGACAAAGCGCGCGGCCAGACCGTACTGACGCAGCAGGCTGACGAGCAGCCACGCGCTGTCGCGGCATGAGCCGATGCCGCTGCGCAGCGTGTGGTTCGGGGTCTGCACTCCGGCTTCCATCCGCACGCTGTATGAGACCCGCTGCTGCACGGCGCGGTTCAGGTCGGCGAGGAACGTGACGGTCGGAACCCCATCCTCGGGCAGCGGCGGCAGGGTCTCGCGCCATCTTTGGGCGCGACCGCTGCCGGGGACAGAACGCAGGTAGGGGGCGAGATCGGATGCCAGGTCCGGGCGGTACTCGAAGGGGAACCGCTCCGCGTACTCCTCGATGAAGAAGTCGAGCGGATTGATGACCATCATGTCGGCGACCAGGCCCACCGTGATCTCGAGCCGGTCCACCTTCTCGGGAAAGACCAGGCGGGCCACCCAGTTACCGAAGGGATCCTGCTGCCAGTTGACGAAGTGGTTCTTCGGGCTCACCTCGAGCGAGTACGCCTCGATGGGGGTCCGTGAGTGCGGGGCCGGCCTCAGTCGAACGAGGTGGGGTGCGACCGAGATCGGCCGGGCGAACTCGTACGCGGTGCGGTGCTCGAGAGCCACCTTGATCGACATGCACACAGCGTGGCGGAGAACTGTTGCGCGCGGGTTACGGTTTGCCGACCAGTCCGACCTGTCCCGACCCTCAGAGCGCGGCGAGTTGTGCGTCGAGGAACTCGCGGACGTCGGCGAGTTCCTGCTCCGAGACACTGTGCGTCAGTCCCGGGTACGCGCCGCCCGAGAGCGTGGCGTGGGCGGGCAGCCACTGCATCGTGTGCTCAACGAGCGCCTGGGGGATGACGTCATCGTGCGTCCCGCGGCCCCAGAACACCGGCGGCTTTCGCTCGGCCATCGCCGCATCGCCCTCCAGGTCGCCCGGGGCCACGTAGCCGCTGAGGTTGACGGCGAACGCGAACCGGTGCGGCTCCAGCCGCAGCGCTTGCATCGAGACCGCCGCGCCCTGCGAGAAACCGAGAAGCCCGACCGGGTCGTCGCCCGCGAGGGTGTCGACCCACTCGATGAGGCGACGCGCGGCGTCCGTCACCCGCGACGGGTCGCGGCCATCCAGTCCTTCGATCGGATACCAGGAGTATCCCGGCGCGGGCCACGGGGGCGTGAGGGGTGCGCGAACGGCGGCGACCGTGACGTCCGCCGGAAGGTACGGCCGTAGCCCGAACAGATCGTGTTCGTCGGACCCGTAGCCGTGCAGCAGCACGAGCAGCGGCCGTCCGGCGCGGTCCTCGGGGTCGCTCGACCAGAGGACCGTATCGTCGGCGAGCGCCGGCGTGTCGATCTCGCTCATGGCCTCAGGGTATACAAGAGACATGCCGGTACGGACCCCAGACCCTGACCCCAACGAGCGCGATGACGAGGGAGCGCCCCGCGATCCGCTGGGCGGGATCGGCTCCTCGTTCGGTCGCGCCGGTCACCCCGTCGGCGACGGAAGCTTCGGATCTCCCGCCCCCGGCAACGCCTCCAATCCGGGTTGGCTCACCGACATCGAACTCGCCGAGGCGCGACGGCGCCTGCCCATGCTCTACGTCGAGGCGCTCCCGGTGCGCACTGACGGTGTGGGCCTGGTCACCGAGGTCGGCATCCTGCTTCGCGCTACCCCCCTCGGTGAGATCACCCGCTCGCTCGTCTCAGGGCGCGTCCGCTACGGCGAGACTGTTCGCGACGCGCTGTTCCGCCACCTCGAGAACGACCTCGGACCGATGGCGTTCCCGCTGCTGCCCCCACAGCCCGTGCCGTTCACGGTCGCCGAGTACTTCCCGATTCCGGGCGTCAGTCCGTTCTTCGATGACCGTCAGCACGCGGTCTCGCTCGCGTTCGTCGTGCCCGTGACCGGCACGTGCGAACCGCGCCAGGACGCGCTCGAGGTCACGTGGATGTCGCCGGAGGAAGCGGCATCCGACTCGCTGGCGGACGAGATGGAAGGTGGCAGGGGAACGCTCGTGCGCCTTGCGCTGGCCAGCGTCGGCGCGCTGCGCTGACTCCCGGAGAGTCGATGCCTACCAACGTCCAGCTCGTCGAGTTCGCCGTCGGACTCCCGATCGCTCTAGGGATCTCGTACCTCATCGCGCTCGCAATGCGGCGGCTGTTCCGAGAGCGCCTCCCCCTGTCGCTCCCGGTGATGATCCTCACCTCCGTGGTAGGGACCGCGATCGGGCTGTTCATCGCGGGATGGTTCGTCGTGGACGCCCGCCTGTGGACGCCGTTGACCCTGCTGATCGCGTTCGGTTCCAGCATCCTGGTCACTTTCGCCGTTTCGGGGCTGTTCGTCGGTCTGCGGCGTGACCCCGGCAAGGTCGACATCGGCGCGCTGCTGGCTGCCGGAGAATCCGATCGCGTCGAGTTCAAAGAGACGGCGCGGTGGAACGTGCGGGAGAACAAGAAGGACGCGCGGATGGAGCAGGTGGTCGCAAAGACCGTCGCCGCCTTCCTCAACAGTGGCGGCGGAACTCTGGTCGTGGGCGCCAGCGACGATGGCGAGGCTCTGGGGCTTGGCCGCGATCTCGCGACCCTTCGCACTCCCGATGCCGACCGCTTCGAGCTGTGGTTGCGCGACATGCTCTCCACGCTCCTGGGGCGCAACGCGGCGGCGTTGCCGATCGTGAGGTTTCCCACGGCGCCGAACGGGGAGATGGTCTGCGCGATCGTTTGTCCGCCCTCGCCACGACCCGTTTTCGTGACGCAGGCGAAGGACGGATCCTCGACGGAACTGTGGGTTCGGGTGGGCAATTCCACGCGCTCCTTCGCGGTCGACGAGGCTGTCGAGTACGTTGCGCGGCACTGGGCTCGTCGGGGCGTGCTGCGACGCACGGCCGATCCCAAGCATCCCGCTACCTGATCGTCATCTGGGCGCGGTACGGTGTGTGCGCTCGGGGGAGATTGATCCCGCATGTCCCGGAGGACCGGATGCCCGACAACGCCCCATCTGCTCACACCGACGCATCGCTGTCGACTCCGTTCGATGAGCTCATGAATGCTGCGCCGGATTCCAGGTTCTCGACGGGCGGCACCGGATTTGCCACTGTCTTCCGTGGCTACGACCGCGACGACGTGGATGCCGCGGTCTCGCGGCTCACGGCGAACCTTGCGACTGAATCACAGCGCGCCGCCGAGAGCGCCGCGCGCGCCGACGCCGCCGCAGAACGCGTTGCCCGCCTCGAGGGGGATCTCACCGCCGTCCGCGCCCAACTGGCAGAAGCCGAGAGTCGCATCGCTGCGCTCACCGAGGAACTCGCCGACGGTTCGGCAGCCTCGCCGAACCGGCGTCATTTCGAAGAGGTGCTGCGGGTCGCCGAAGAGCAGGCGAGCACCATCATCCACAACGCCACGAACCAGGCCGACAAACTGCTCCAGGCTGCAAGCGCCGAAGGCGACAGTCGTCGCACCGAGGCCGAGGCCGATGCCGCGCAGATCATCGCGCGGGCGAACAGCGAGGCCGAGCAGGTCCGGCTGCGGATGCAGACGGAGCTGACCGCTCACACTGCTCGCCTCGAGCGTGAGGCCGCAGCGTCGGCGGATGCTGTCGTCCAGGCCGAGCAGGAGGCGGCAGCGATCCGTACCGAGGCGGAGAAGGCTGCGGCTACCACTCGCGCCGCTGTCGCGCGGGAGACCGAGCAGTCGCGGGCCGCCGCTGAAGAGGCGGTGCGCGAGCTGCGGATGCGGGCTGCTGAGTTCGAGGAGTCGCTGACCCGCCGTCAGGATGACGCGCAGCAGGAGTTCCTGGTGCTGCACAATCAGGCGGTCGCGCACGCCGAGCGCATCACGACCGACGCCAACGCGCAGGTCGCGGCAGCCCTCGAGCATTCGCAGCGTATTACCGCCAAGGCCGACGACTTCGACAAGCTCATGCGATCGCAGGCGCAGCAGATCGAGGCCGACGCGAGGATGCGGGCGTCCGAGCACCTCGAACGCGCACGCGAGAAGGCGCAGCGCATCATCGACGCGGTGACGGCCCAGGCCGACACGGTGCTCCGCGACGCGGAGGATCGCACCCGGCAGCTGCGCTGGCAGCAGCACCAGCTCACGAGCTTCATGGCCGAGGTCAAGGAGATGATCCGTCCGGACGGTGTGAGCGCGCAGCCCCCGTCATCCGAGTGGGAGCCATCCGAGTACCGCGACGCCGCCGCGGGTGCCGACATCGCGCCGACCGGAGACGGTGCCGCCGAGCACGCGTAGTCTGGCCGGAGCCCGTGAGGGAGGTTCGGCATGGTCCAGGTACGCGTCGCCGGGGTGGCGATGGACTCGATGGCACAGCACGTCATCCTGCTCAAACCGCTGGGTGATGCTCCCGGGACCGGGTCGATCGTTCCCATCTGGATCGGTGCCCAGGAGGCGACATCCATCCTCGTCGCCGTCGAACACGCGGTGACACCGCGACCGCTTGCTCACGACCTCATGTCGGTGATGCTGAAGCAGTTGCACGCCCAGGTGACGCGCGTCGAGGTGACCCGGATCACGGACGGCACGTTCTATGCCGAGATCACCATCGTCCACGGCGACCAGGTTCTTGTCATCGACTCGCGACCATCGGATGCGATCGCGTTGGCGTCGCGAACGGGGGCCGCGATCTGGGTGGCAGACGCGGTTCTCGAGGAAGCCGGCATGCCCGACATGCTCGACGAGGATGACGCTGAAGTGTCAGTCGACGAGTTCAAACGCTTTCTCGACGAGGTCGATCCCGAGGACTTTCGCGGCTGAGCGTCTCGGGGCCGGCGCCTGAGGTGCCGGTCGAGCCGCGTACCACCAGGGTCGTCGGCAATTCGATGATGCGCGCTTGTGGGTCGGCGCCGTGGGCGATGGCGACGAGTTCATCGATAGCGGCCGCCGCCATCTCACGAATCGGCTGGCGAACCGTCGTCAGGGCGGGCTGAACCCACTTCGCTCCCCGCACGTCATCGAACCCGACCACGAGAACGTCCTGTCCCACCCGCATGCCGAGGTCGGCGGCGGCGCGATACACCCCGATGGCCATCTCGTCCGAGATCGCGAAGACGCCGATCGGCCCGGATGCCGCGGCCTCGCGCAGCGCGGGAAGGCTTGCGCGCCAGGCGCCCGGGGAGCTCCAGTCCGCGCGGATCCGGTGAATGGTGGCGGTCGGATGCCGGGAACGCACCGTGGTCTCGAAGCCGTCCACGCGTGCACGTCCGAAGCGGTATGACGGTGCGGCATCCATGACGATGAACTGCTCGGCTCCGGCGTCGAGCAGGTGCTCTGCGGCCG
>NZ_DBHD01000116.1:0-21564 GCF_002296025.1 Microbacterium sp. UBA837 | reverse complement strand
GGCGACGACCCATCCCCAGTCGGGGCGCTGTTCGCCGGGGTGAGGTCGAGGCTCCGCAGCAGCTGCGCGTTGAGGGCGACCACCACCGTGGACAGCGACATCAGGATCGCCCCGACGGACACGGGGAGGACGAATCCGATGGGAGCGAGGACGCCGGCGGCGAGGGGCACGGAGATGAGGTTGTAGCCGGCCGCCCACCACAGGTTCTGCTTCATCTTCCGGTAGCTCGCTCGGGACAGCTCGATCACCGACAGCACGGACCGGGGATCGTCGCTGGCGAGGATCACGCCCGCGGAGGCGATGGCGACGTCGGTGCCGGCGCCGATCGCGATGCCGACGTCCGCTCGGGCGAGGGCGGGCGCGTCGTTGACGCCGTCTCCGACCATCGCGACGCGCTTGCCTTCGGCCTGCAGCTCGGCGATCTTGGCGGACTTGTCCTCGGGGCGCACGCGCGCGAACACCCGGTCGATGCAGAGGTCCTCGCCGACCGCGTGGGCGACGGCTTCGGCGTCGCCGGTGATCATCACGACCTCGATGCCGAGGGCATGGAGCGCGTCGACGGCATCGCGCGACTCGGGACGGACCTCGTCGGCGAGCTTGAGGCCGCCGATGGCCCGACCGTCTCGGACGACGTGGAGGATGATCGCGCCTTCCGCTCGCCACGCGTCGGCATCCTCGATCTCGTTGAGGCCGAGCTCTTCGAGGAGAGCGGGGCCGCCGACGCGGACTTCATGGTTCTCGACGGTCGCGGTCACCCCGACCGCGGGGGACGAGGTGAAGCCGGCAGCGGACGGGATGGTCAGATCCTTCTCGCGGGCAGCTCGCACGATGGCCTTGGCGAGGGGGTGTTCGCTGTCGGCTTCGGTGGCGGCCGCGAGTGCCAGAACGGTCTCGGCGGAGTCGGAATCGGCGGTGGAGATGCCGGTGACGGTCGGCTCGCCCTTGGTGAGGGTGCCGGTCTTGTCGAACAGGACCGCGTCGATGGTCCGCATGCTCTCCAGGGCGAGGCGGTCCTTGACGAGAACACCGCCGCGGGCCGCGCGCTCGGTGGCGATCGACACGACCAGGGGGATGGCCAGACCCCGCGCGTGGGGGCACGCGATCACCAGCACGGTGATCGTCCGGATCACCGCGGTGTCCGGGTCTCCGACGAGCGTCCAGACGAGCGCGGTGAGTGCGGCGGCACCCAGCGCGAACCAGAACAGCCAGCCGGCGGCGCGGTCGGCGATCCGCTGCGCCCTCGAGGTCGAGTTCTGCGCGTCGGCGACCAACCGCTGGATGCCGGCGAGGGTGGTGTCATCGCCCGTAGCGGTGACCTCGACCCGCAAGCCTGAATCTGTTGCGACGGTTCCGGCGGTCACCGTGTCGCCCGCGGTCCGGCTGACGGGGCGGGATTCGCCGGTGACCAATGGATTCGTCCATGTCGGCGCGGCCCTCCACGACCCTGCCGTCCGCGGGGACGCTGCCGCCGGGGCGGACGACGACCACATCGCCGAGTCGGAGGTCGGCGGGGGAGACGGTGACGACCTGGTCGCCTTCGACGCGTTCCGCTTCGTCGGGCAGGAGCGCGGCGAGGGAGTCCAGTGCGGAGGTGGTCTGCGCGAGGGACCGCATCTCGATCCAGTGGCCGAGCAGCATGATCACGATCAGCAGCGCGAGCTCCCACCAGAACTCGAGCTCACGGTGGAGGAGTCCGAGGGTGGCGCCCCAGGATGCGAAGAATGCGACGGTGATCGCGAGACCGATGAGGAGCATCATCGCGGGTTTGCGGGCTCGGAGTTCGCTGACCGCGCCGCTGAGGAACGGCCAGCCGCCCCAGAAGTACATCACGGTGCCCAGCACGGGAGAGATCAGCTGTGCTCCGGGGAACGAGGGAACCGAGTAGCCCAGGACCATCCCGAACATGCCGGAGAACGCCACGACCGGGACGGCGAGGATCAGGTTGATCCAGAACAGCCGCCGGAACTGGGCGACATGATGTGCGCCATGTCCGGCGTGCCCGCCATGGCCCGCATGCTCCCCGTGGTCGGCGTGGCTGTCATGACCGGCATGCTCCCCGTGGCTGTCATGTGCACCGTGGTCGGCGTGCGCGTCGTGGTCGGCGTGCGCACCGTGGTCGGCGTGCGCCTCATGGCCGCCGTGTCGGGCGTGCTCGTCGTGGACGGCCGCGTCGGTCGGCTTGGCCGCCGGGTCTGGGTGGTCGGTGGTGGTGCGCGCGTGGTGGTGGTGCGCGTGTGGGTCGATCATGGTGTGCTCCCTCGCTGTGGAGTGGGATGGGTGATGCCCACTCGTCCCTCACAAGACTTGCTCACCCCAACCACGATACCCCCTAGGGGTATTCCCTCGGGAGGGGATCCACGTCGGGTGCGGGGACTGCTGTGTCGTCAGATGGGGAGGGGGACGCTCAAGAACACGCCTTGCAGGTTCGACATCAGCGCGGTCCACAGGCCCGTGACCATGAGCGTGCCGAGCGCGATGAGGAGTGTTCCGCCGATGATGTTGATCAGGCGGATGTGGCGGCGCATCACTCCGACGGATCGGGTCGCCCAGCCGAATCCGAAGGTGAGGAGGATGAACGGGATGCCGAGACCGAGCGAGTATGCGAGGCCGAGGAGCGCGCCGCGTGCAGCGGATGCCTGATCGAAGGACATCCCGAGGATGACGGCGAGGGTGGGGCCGATGCAGGGTGTCCAACCTATGCCGAGAGCGATGCCCAGCAGGGGGGCTCCCGCCAATCCGATCCTTCCGCGCACGCGTGGCCGCATGGTGCGTTGCGCGAACCGGAGGCCGCCGATGAAGACCACGCCCATGATGATGATGAACGCGCCGAGGACGCGGGTGATCGGGTCGGCGTATTCCAGGAGGAGCCTTCCGGCGGTGCCGCCGAGCATAGCCACGCTGATGAACACGACGGTGAATCCGGCGATGAACAGCACCACGCCGATCACGACACGGTGCCGACCGGTCGTGAGAGCCGCGGTCGGAGTCGGAGCGGCGGATACCGGGGCGGCCGCGGTCGGGCCGTGGCACTCCGCGTCGCTGGTGCTGTCCGGCTCGTCGAGGTGTGCTCGAGGCGCGGGTGTGTGTGTCGTGCGGGGTGCTGCGGCGGCGCCGATGTAGCCGAGGTAGCCGGGCACCAGGGGAAGGACGCAGGGGGAGAGGAACGATACCAGCCCGGCGAGCACGGCGATCGGGATGGCGACGAGCAGGGACCCGCCGGCGACGGCGTCGACGAGGCTCACGATTCGTCCAGAGTCTCGGAGATGATCGTCTTGAGGACCGAGGCGCTGCTGAGCTGGCCGATGACTCGGGCGGCGACCCTGCCCTGCCGGTCCAGCACAATCGTTGTCGGCACGGCGTTCAACGGAGTCCTCTCCGCGAACGCGAGTTTCACGGACGCGTCGACGGTCGCCAGGGCACTGGGGTAGGTGACTCCGTAGGTGTCCGCGAACGCGGTCGCGGCGGCAGCGCCGTCGTAGATGTTCACGCCGAGGAAGGACACGTCTTCGTCTGCGAACGCCTCGTGCGCGGCTTCGAGCTCCGGCGCCTCGACACGGCACGGCGCGCATGCGGCGTACCAGAAGTTCACGACGAGGACATCGCCGGCGTACTCGTCGCTGGTGACGGCGTCGCCGGTGTCGAGCACTCCCTGGAACGTGACGGGTTGACCGCGGTCTGCTGTGGGGATCTCGACGACCCGGAAGCCGTCGGCGGCGATGAACCCCTTGTTGTCGCCCGCCCGGTACTGGTCGGAGAGGGGGTTGTCGGAGCAGGATGCCAACGAAGCTGTGAGGGCGAGCGCCGCGCCGGCCGCGGTGAGGCGCCGCAGTGTCGTCGTTGTGCGTCGGGTCATCGGCCGCTCGTCTCGGTTCGGTGCCGACGGGTGACGACCCATGCCTGTGCGGCGAAGATCACCGCGGCGAGGCCCGCCGCGACGCCGACGGTGAGCAGGTCGGACTGCACCTTGCTGATCGTGAACGCGGCGAGGATCGCGACGTCCAGCACGATGGTGGCGATGGGCAGCCAGCGGTGCGCAATGATCTTGTCGCGCAGGCGACGGAGCACTCCCCATTGCACGGCGATGTCCATCGTGAGGTAGAGGAACACGCCCAGCGCTGCGATACGGCCTAGGTCGAACACCGCGGTGAGGACGATCGCGGCCCCGGCAGTGATCAGCAGGGGCTGGTGGGGCACCCGCGCGGGAAGCGCGGGTGCCTGCTTCATGTCCTGCAGCATCCCGTACAGGCGCGACACGGAGAACAGGCTGGCGAGCAGTCCGGAGAGGGTCGCGATCACCGCGACGGCCACGGTGATGCCGACGCCCCACGCGCCGAACAGCGGGTGGGCTGCTTCGGCGAGGGCGTAGTCGCGGGCATCGATCGCGCCGGATGCTCCGATGCTTGCCCCGACCGACAGGGTGATCAGCAGGTACAGCACCGCGCAGATCGCGATCGAGATCATGATGGACCGGGCGATGTTCCGTTTGGCGTCCTTCAGGTCATCGCCCTGATTGGTGATCGTCGTGAAGCCCTTGTATGCGAGGACACACAGCGCGACGGCAGCCACCACCCCGAGCAAGCCGTCTCCGCTGTCCGAGCCGTCCGAGAAGAACCCCGCGCCGGTGGCGGCTGCGCCGATGAGCCCGGCCGCCGCGAGTACTGCGATCCCGACGATCTTCAGGACAGCGGTGACCAGCGCGGAGCGTTCGACGAGCTGGTTGCTGACGAGGTTGACCACCGCCGCGGCCGCGATCGCGATGACCCCCAGCAGCGGCACCAGCACGACGGAGTCCTGGAGCCCGAAGGGTCGCAGCAGGTAGGTGCCGAAGGTGCGGGCGAGGAGGCTCTCGGCGACCACCATCGACACGTACATGAACAGCGAGAACGACCCCGCGACCACGCCCGGGCCGTAGGCGTCTTTCAGCAGCATGGCGATGCCGCCCGCCGACGGGTTCACGCTCGAGTACCGCGCGTAGGCGTACGAGCTGACACCGGCTACGGCGGCGCCGGCGATGAACGCCACCGGGAACCAGTCGCCGGCGAGTCCGGCGACCTGCCCGACCAGCGCGAAGATGCCCGCGCCGATCATCACCCCGGTGCCCAGCGCCACCGAGCCGACGAGACTGATCTTCGTGTCCTGCTCGCTCACGTGCGCCTCCCGAATCGCAGGCCCCGGATCACTGGTCGCCGCCGAGGAGCCGGAGCCCGCTGTCGTCGGCCACGGCGATCTCTCCCGACGAGGTGAGAGCGATCGCCTGCGCCTGGCCGTCCGCGCTGCCCGCTTCGACCCACGATACGGCGGCGTCCGCGCTCGTCCAGATCGTGCCTTCGACGTCGACTCCGACCAGCGTCGAGTGGTCGGGGGATGCCGACAGTAGATAAAGTGTCGGCGCATCCGGGACGGGCGCGAAGGTGACTGCGCCGTCCACGCTGAACAGAACCCCGCCGGGGGTGGTGGCGTAGACGGTGCCGGTGTCGTCGACGGTGAGCGCGTACGCGGAAATGTTCGCGCCCGCTGCTGTCCAGGTCGAACCGCCGTCTGTGCTGGTCAGAACGGCCGGCTCGTCGGTCGAGAGCCCGTACAGGGTGCCGTCGGGTCCGGCGGTCAGGGCGTGGAAGTCCTTCTCGCTCGTGTACGCGATGGGGGACCAGGTCTGGCCGGCGTCGTCGCTGCGGATGATGCCGAGGTGCGGGGATCCCCACTCTGCGGGGGTGTTCGCGCCGGGGTGGCCGGACGCGACGAAGGCGTCGCCGGTGACGGCGAGCCCCATCGCGTCGAATTCGTACCCGCCGATCGGGTCCCCGATGCCGCCGTCGGCATCGACCGGGAGGAGACCGTCGTGGGTGCCGAGGATCGTGGTGCCGGTTGCCGGGTCGGTGATGATCGCGTGGACGTGGGTGGACAGGGCGGACGAGTGGTCGTCGCCCGCGGTGGTGGTCTGTGCGGTGCAGGCGGTGAGGCTGAGGGTGGCGACAGCGGCAATGGCCACCGCCGCGCGAACGCGGAAGTGCATGAGGGTTCTCTCGATCAAGGTGAAGGGGTGGCGCCGAAACGGCGAAGACCAGGCGAGCCCGACAAGTCGGGCGCACCCCTCACGTGCGACTGATCGAAAGCGCCGTCAGATCCGGCGAGGAGGGGCGCGCACTCGCGCGCATCGCGCCCACAAGTCGGCTGAGGGCCATCGCAGCGACGCCGATGCGCACCTCTCTGGGCAGAGCTCGAACGGCGAGCAGAACGATGAGGATCAGCGCGGTCACGCACATCGCCGCGACATCATGGCTGCCGACCGTCGCACACCCCGCGCAGTCGGCGCTGAGATCGGCCGGCGCCGACAACGGTGCCGACGCGGCCACGGATGCCGACACGGCAGCGGCGTCATGGCCTCCCCCTGTCGAGTCGGCCGCGATCAGCGTCGACGTCGTTTCGGTGTGTGCTGTCGAGGACCCGGTCCACAATGCGTGCATGCCGACCAGCCCGGCCATCAGCAGCGACACCACGATCACGGCGAACCACCGGCGGGAGGCGCTGCCGCCACCCGCTGCGTTCGACCACTCGTTCATCCGCTGCCCCTTCGGCACCCAGCCATCGTAGCCGGGCTCGCCCGGCGGGCGAGCCCGCGGGGCGAGCCCGGGGTTACGCGGCGTCGACGACACCCATCATGCCGAGGTCTTCGTGGTCGAGGATGTGGCAGTGGTAGACGGTCTGGCCGGGGAACCGGTCGAACGCGATCCGCACCGTGACCGACGTCCCCGCGGGCACGTCGACGACGTCTCGGACGTCCACACCGGTAACGTCGGCGCTTCCCGCGCGGAGGACCTGCATCGGCCAGACGTGCAGGTGGAACGGGTGGTCCATCGGCGACACGTTCACGATCGTCCAGTCCTCGACGGTCCCGATCGTCACACTCTGATCGGTCCGGCCCGCATCGAACGCGCGCCCGTCGATCAGGAACCGCATGCCCGCGCCGC
Organism: Microbacterium sp. UBA837; assembly: GCF_002296025.1. Taxonomy (NCBI): domain Bacteria; kingdom Bacillati; phylum Actinomycetota; class Actinomycetes; order Micrococcales; family Microbacteriaceae; genus Microbacterium; species Microbacterium sp. UBA837. Next base: position 14,596 of record NZ_DBHD01000116.1, on the reverse strand, counting down.
CGCCCATGCCCATGCTCATCGTGAGCGTCCGCGTGCCGTCGACCGCAGTCTCGCGAAGGTCGCGGCGGGTACTCACGACCGGGTCGGCGACCACGGGGGGCGTCGCTCCGGCATCCGGGACCACGGTGAGCACGACAGCCTCGGGCGACGTCGTGGAACCGCCGCCCATCATCCCCATCCCCGCCTGTCCTCGGTCGTAGGCGGCAGCCACCAGGTCCGTCGCCGCTGTGGGAGTGGTGATCACGACATCGGCGCGGTTCCCCGGGGCGAGGACCAGCCGATCCGCGGACTGTGGGGTGCGGCGGTGTGAGTCGATCCCGCGCACCCGGGCGTCCAGGTCGCCCAGTCGCAGGTCGAGGTAGCGGCTCGTGCACGCGTTGACGATCAGGAGTCGCTGCTCCGATTCCGCGGGCGCGGGAAGCGTCGGGGAGGGCTGGCCGTTGACCAGCAGCACCTCGCCGGTGCGTCCCAGCATCCGCTCGACTCCCGACACCGACGCGACCGCACCATCTGTGATCGTCACGTCCGAGACGACCACGACCCGCGGCGGCGCCTGGGACCAGTCCTCCTCGTCCACGATGATCGCACCGTACAGGCCGGCGAACACCTGATCGGCGACCAGCTCGTGATGATGCGGGTGGTACCAGAACACTCCGGCCGGGTGATCGTCCGGGAGCTGGATCTCGTAGTCGAAGCTCTCCCCGGCACCGATGCGCAGGAACGGGTTGTCGCTGTTGTCGGATGCCGACACCAGCAGACCGTGCGTGTGCAGATTCGTCGGGTCGGTGAGGTCGTTCTGCAGCCGCACCCGCAGGAGATCACCGGGACGGAGGTGAAGCGTGGGTCCGGGAACGGTGCCGTTGTAGGTCAGCATCCGCACCGACGCGCCACCGACCTCCACCTCCCGCTCGGCCGCCTGCAACGTGACATCGAGCACACCGTCGACCGACTCCAGCACCGACGGCTCGACCCACCCGGCCGCCCCCGACGTCGCGGTCGCCGTTCCGCTCCCGGAGGTCTGCGATCCGACCGTCGTCCACACCAACCCGGTCGCGCCGATGCCGAGCGCGCCCACACCGAGAGCGCCGATCGTCAGAGCCTGCCGGCGTGTGATCCCCCCGCTCATGCGCCGTTGAGAGTACGCATACGTTCGTTGAACTCATCCGTGTCGATCTCACCGCGCGCGTACCGCTCCTCGAGGATCCGCCGCGCCGACGACACCTCAGCCCCTGGGGCCGGCGTGCCGACCGCGGGAGGTGCGGCGGCGGGCGGGGCCGCGTTCGTGCGCGTGCTCAGCCGGATCGCCACGAACACCAGCAGCCCGATCCCGATCAGGATGAGGATGCCCCACAGCCAACCCCAGCCCCAGCCCATGCCCATCCCGAAGCCCATGTCGTAGCCGCCGTCGCCGTCATCCCACATCATCAGAACACCACTCCTTCTGGACAGGTCACCAAGACCTGCGATGACCTCGCGCATACCCTGTGTGGGTATCGAGGACACGTCCACCCTACGTCCGATACGGACGGCGCAGGTCGGGACGAACGTCCCGACCTGCGGCCGCGCACGGGCTAACACTGAGTGGCCGGAGACGTGATCGACGCGGGTGGTAGCCTGGCCGCACATCCCCGGGATCGCTCGCCCGAACGGCTCCGGCACGTGGGAAACGTTTGGGAAGAATCGACCGCAAACGACCGTCACTGAGCACAGCGTGGAATGCAGTGATTCCGCGGAATCATGCGGGACTGTGGCCGTCGAAATGTTGGAAATGTCGAACCTTCAGAGTTCAAATCCCTCCGTCTCCGCCATGAAAGCCCTTTCCGACATTTCAGAGCATTGCTCGGTCACGCTCGACGACGGAAACTAGCGCTAATCTGGCCGTTTGAGATTTCAAAGACGAAGGGATCGCGCTTCTCAATCGGGAGCTCTCCCGCGAGATTCCGCAGTTCTTGCTGTTCCAGCGGCCGCTTGGGAAGAGTTTGGGAAGAGCTGGAGACGGAGGTGTCTGGACCCTCGGTTCACGAGATCACTCGGCAGCGGCGTCGTCTTGTCGGACCGCGTGGTGAACGGCGCCCATAGACGCCGTAGTTCTCCGCATGCAGCCTCGCGACCTCCGGCACCAGCAGTTCGTCCTTCAGCTGTCGGGCCGACGGGGCGCGGTCTTTCGCGCCGCGCGGTAGCCGCGGGAGGTGAGGAAGCCCTGCACTGCCGGTCGCAGGACACGGCAGATGAGCTCGACCCGAAGCGATCCCGGTACTCGTCGATGAACCGGATCATCTCGGTCAGGGGCGGTCGAGCTCCTTCGCGAAAAACACGCTCGCAGCCTTGAGGATCTCGTTCGCCTTCCGCAACTCCGAGACTTCCTTCTCCAGCTGCTTGATCCGTTGAGCGGCGTCGGTCGAGACGCCTGGCTTGGTGCAGGCGTCGACCTCGTAGCGGCGCCGCCAGAGGCGCAGCGTCTCCGGGCTCATCCCGAGCAGACCGGCGACATGACGGACCGCGCTCATCATGTTCGGGTGCTCCGGCCGCGCCTCGGCGAACACCCGCAACGCACGCTCACGCATCTCCGGCGAGTACTTCCTGTTCATCGAGTTCCATCCTTGCTTGAAGAACGGAACGAAAGTGCAGCCGATTCACTCTGCCAGCCGGCTGAAGTGCGACTACGTGATAGGTCAGCACAAACTGTATAGTCATCGCGTGCTGACTATTGCCACGCGAGTGGATGTGATGAACCGGCTCGGCAGGGCCATGGCGGACCCGACGCGTTCACGGATCCTGATGACTCTGCTGAATGGGCCAAGCTACACGGCTGTGCTTGCGCGGGAGCTTGAGCTGACCCGGTCAAATGTGTCCAACCACCTGGCGTGTTTGCGTGACTGTGGCATCGTGGTCGCCGAGCCTGAGGGCCGGCAGACCCGGTACGAGATCGCCGATCCGCATCTTTCCCACGCGCTGACCTCGTTGCTCGAAGTGACGCTCGCGGTGGACGAGAGCGCACCGTGTATCGACCCGGCCTGTACCGTTCCTGGCTGCTGTGTGCAGGATGTCCAATGAGCGCGGCGATCACGGCTGATCGCCGCGTGACGCTGCACCGGCGGGTGCGACTGATCGTCGCGTTCACGATCACCTACAACATCCTCGAGGGCATTATCGCGGTCGCTGCGGGTGCGGCCGCGTCGTCGGCTGCGCTGATCGGGTTCGGTCTGGACTCATTCATCGAGGTCCTCTCGGCCGTGGCGGTGGCATGGCAGTTCACCCGGAAGAATCCCGAACGGTGGGAGAAGCCGACCGTCCGGGCGATCGGCATCGCGTTCTTCGCGCTTGCCGTGTACGTCACCGTCGACGCGATCATCGCCCTCGCCGGCGTCGAACCGGTTGAGCACAGCCCGCTTGGCATCGGTATCGCGGTCGCGAGCCTTGTCGTCATGCCCGCACTCGCGTGGTTCCAATTCCGGACCGGCCGCGAACTCGGGTCCAAGAGCGTCCAGGCAGACGCCAAGCAACTGCTGCTGTGCATCTACCTGTCCGGCACCGTGCTGATCGGCCTGCTGCTGAACTCGCTCTTCGGCTGGACGTGGGCCGACTCGATCGCCGCACTGATCATCGCTGCGCTCGCGATGCGCGAGGGAATCGAGGCCTGGCGCGGCGACATCGAATCACCGTTCGAATCCGCGTCGTCCCAGTGCCGCGTTGCTATTGCCCGGCCGATGGAGTGCCCGCCCTGCTCCGGGCGACTGCGGGCACCTCGCTGGAGCAATGAGTGGGCCTCCCCGCTGCCGAGCTACCGAAACGCGACCGCGAGATGATCGCTCTAGGCTTCCGAACGGACTCGCCGCTGCGAGACAGGGGGCTCCGACACATCGCGACGCAGTGCCGCGACGAGGTGACCGAACGGCGAAGACGAGCATCGAACTGATCACCTGGCGAATGACGATGCACGCAGGCATCACGGGATGACCGCGGCCGGTCCGCATGCACAAATCTGCATCCGCCGCCACTTGGCTACACTTCGGAAAAATCCCTGGATAATCGAGAAAACCGGTCGTACCCTGGCGCCATGAGAGGTGGCCTGGAGCGTTGGAAACGGGGTGCTAATTCGCGCGGGGTCCGCCACGCGATCGCGTACGCGATGGAGGGCACCTGCGATGCTCACCTCCCGCACCTTTACGGTGTCGAAGCGCTCGAGAACTACAGCGATGTCTCAGGTGCGACCGTATCGAGATTCATCGTGGAGAACGGTGCCATCTCGAGCGACGAGTTGACCGCCGGTGGACTCCGCGTATGGCTGACCGGCCACGATCCGATCACGGGGGAGGAACGAGGCCGTCAGCGGTTGAGTCCCGACGCTGACTTGGTGCTCGACGGGACGATCAATCACCCGAAGTCCTACAGCATCGCCGCGCTTCTGCATCCTGGGCTCGCACGAGAGTTCGAAGCGCTGCAGGACCGGCTGAGAGACCAAGTGCTCCTCACCTGGCAGCGGCAACTCAATGCCCGACGTGGACACAACGGGCTCATCCGCGAAGACAGCACCCGGCTCGAGGTTGTCGAGTTGCAGCACCGCCGTTCGCGCGCGCTTGACCCGCACATCCATCGTCATCTGTGGCTCAACGTGAAGGTGCTCGGCGCCGACGGCAGGTGGTCGAACGTCGACTCCCGAGTCGCGATGAAGCTGCACACCGTTGTGAATGCCGAAGGTGAGCTTGCTGCGCGCACCGATCCTGAGTGGATCGCAGCGCTGGCCCGCCACGGCTACACGATCGGGATCGACGGCGAGATCGCTGAGCTGGCCGCTACCGTGCGCCCGCTGTCTCGTCGGTCCGCGCAGATCGAAGCCAACCGTGCACGCCTGATCGCTGAATGGACGTCTGCTCACGGCGGGTCCGCGCCCAGCATGGACGCGCTGACGCAGATCGATCGGCGCGCGTGGGCGGTGTCGAGGCCGAACAAGCCCCAGGGCCTCGATGAAGGCTCGTGGGAAGCAGTCGTGCGCGACGAGATCGCCGAGATCGATCAGACCCTGCGCCAGGAGCGCGCCACGGTCGAACTCGATCACGTCGATCCTGCGGTGCTCGATCGTGACCTGCTCGCGGCGATGGCGATCGTCGACGCGGACGGGCGCTCTGTGGGCTCCAGTGGGCGATTCAGTGCTTTCGACGTGCGCGCCGGCGCCATCCGCGCGCTCTCACGCAGTGGAATCGTCGCCGCGCGTGCCGACCTCGATCAGGTGATCGACGACGTCACCGCACGAGCGCTGCGCGAGTCGGTCGACCTCGGAGGCGGGGCCGACGCCCCCGCGCACGTCAAGGTCTTCATGGCGACCGAAACGATGAGGTCGAAGATCTTCCTCTCGCACCGGCTCGACCGAATCGCAACGCCCGGACGCTCCCTCCTCCCCACCGAACTGCGAAAGCAGGCCGGTGGGGAGTGCGGCCAACTGGACTCGGCGCAATTCGTCGCCGCAGCCGCGATCGCCGGAAGCGACGGCCTGGTCGCCGTCACCGGGCCGGCCGGTGCAGGCAAGACGACCATGCTGCGGGTCGTCTTTCGCGCGCTGAGCGCGCAACGCCGACGCATGCTCATCGTCGCGCCCACGCGCAAGGCGGCTTCGGTTGCAGCGCGCGAGGTCGGCGCGGCCGCAACCAGCATCCACGCGCTCCTCGCGGATCACGGATTCCGGTGGGGCACGGATGCCGCGGGTGCCACAACCTGGCATCGACTGTCGATCGGCGACGTGGATGCTGCTACCGGAGCGATCTACGACGGCCCGACGAGCTTCGTCCTGCGCGCGCGGGACCGCATTGTCGTCGACGAGGCCGGCATGGTCGACCTGCAGGTCGCGAACGCGCTCGCAGAACTCGCCCACGAGCGCGGTGTCGGCGTCGCCATGGTCGGCGACCCTTATCAAGCCCTCCCCGTCGGACACGTGGGTGCCATGGCTGCCGCCGTCCGGCACGCTTGCGCCGCGGTCGAGCTGGACGCGGTGCACCGATTCGCGGATGCCGAGTACGCGGCCCTCACGCTCGAGCTGCGGCATCCCGACGATGCCGAGCACGCGGCGCGTATCGCGAGCCGACTGGACGAACGCGGGCACCTGACACGAGTCGACCATGCGGAGGATGCCCATCGGCACATGATCGACGCCTACTTCGCATGGCAGGCGCGCGGCAAGCGTGTCGCGCTCGTCACCGGCGCCAATAGCGACGCCGGCGCACTCAACGACGAGATCCAGCAGCGGCGGGTCGATCGCGGGGAACTGGACCCGACCGTTCTCGCGTGGGGCATGGGGGAGCAGCGCATCCTCGTCGGCGACACCGTTCAGACGCGCCGCAACGATCGTCGTGTGGGGGTGGAGAATCGCGCCACCTGGGTCGTCAGCAAGATCGCCGAAGACTCGCTGCTGCTGCGATCCGTCAACGACAGCGGGGATGTGCGCAAGGTCACACGCGACTACGCGTTCGAGCACGTGCAACTCGCGTACGCGTCGACCGTGCACGGCATACAGGGCGAGACGGTGGATGCTTCGATCGTCGGCCCTGACGTGGACGCCGCCGGCCTCTACGTCGGCCTTACCCGTGGACGCGAGCACAACGAGGTGGTCGCTGTCGCACACACCGGCCGCGCCGCGCGCGCGAACGTCGCGACTTGCATGCTGCGCGGCAGCACGGAGTTGACGATGCAGGATGCCGTGCGTGCAGCCCGGGCAGAGATGCAACGGGCTGCGCAGGTTCGAGATCGACACGATGCCTTCGCGCGCGGGCCTCACGTTGCGCCGAGCGCGGGGCGCGGGATGTCGATCTGACGGTGCTGGTCCTGATTGTCGCGCTGACGCCGACCACGGGGCGTCAGATGTCGGAGCGACAGACCCGGTGCGATCGTTCTGCGTTGTCGGCCGCTCGTGGTGAACTAGGCGAATGAGGTCGGCGATCGAGATCTTCGAGTCCACGGATGGTGTGGTGTCCCTCGAGCTGCGCACGGAGGGCGAGACCGTGTGGGCTTCGCAGGCCGATATCGAGCAGCTGTTCGGGATCGCGCGATCGAGCGTCTCACGTCACATCAGCAACATCATCCGCGATGCCGAGGTCGATGCCGAAAGCAATTTGCAGAAAGTGCAAATTGCTTCCTCCGACCGTCCCGTGACGCTGTACAGCCTCGACGTGGTGCTGGCCGTCGGGTACCGGGCGAACTCGGCGCGAGCTGTCGAGTTTCGTCGCTGGTCGACCGATGTGCTCAAGCGGTACATGCTGAAGGGAATCGCGACCAACGAGCGCCGGCTCCTGGAGCTCGACTCGCTTGTGAAGGTGCTGTCACGCTCGACGGACCAGCTTGTTGCTGGCGTCGCAGAAGTCGTCGCGCGTTACCTGCCGAGCCTGCGCGCGCTCCGCGACTACGACGAGGGCGAGATACCCGTTGTTGACGGCGATGTGCCGACCTGGACGCTGACCTATGACGAGGCGCGGGCGGTGATCGACGAAGTCGGGGCGGAGTTTCCGGCCGACGCGCTGTTCGGCGGCGAACGGGGCGACGCGTTGCGCGGTGTGGTGGCGACGATCTATCAGGGATTCGGGGGAGTGGACCTATACCCGACGGTGCAGGAGAAGGCGGCGAATCTGCTCTACCTCGTCGTGAAGGACCACCCGCTCACCGACGGGAACAAGCGCAGCGCGGCGGCGCTGTTCGTGCACTTCCTTGCCCGCAACCAGGTGCTCGACGACGCGCGCGGCGTGGCGCGGATCTCCAACAACGCGCTGGCAGCGATCACGCTCATGGTCGCGATGAGCGACCCGAAAGAGAAGGAACTGATGATCGCCCTTCTGGTGAGTATGCTCGCCGGCGAAGGCTGACCCAAGTAGTCAGGGCTCGACGCCGAAGATCCGCAGCAGCGCGGCTCTCGGGATCATCCGTCGGGGACCCAGCTGGACAGTCGGGATCGTCCCGCTGTCGATGCCGAGCTTGATCGTGGGGTAGTCCACGCCGACGAGTTCTGCAGCAGCCTTCATCGTCAACGCGAGCGACGTCGATGTCTGGTTCATCGTTCCATCTCCCATGGTTGTGCGCAGTGTGTGACAGCACTTGCGCACACCGTACACCCAAACTGAGCAATGCGCGACATGAATTCTTCACGTCACGCATTGCCCTCCAGAATTGTGCATGGCAGACTCGCCGCATGACCGAACTTGTCGTCGAGTCGATCGCGCCCGAGAGAGTCGAGGTGGGCGATGGCATCAGCATCCCGACTGCCTGGGACGTCATCGTGACGGGTGAGCCCGGCGTGCCTGGCGCCATCCGACTCCACGGCGAATATGACGACGCCCTGCGTCGCGCGGTAGCCGCGACAGTTCGTGTCGACCGCGTCGGCGAGGGCGATGAGGTCACGGCGCAGGTGCTGCGCGAAGCGCGGGTCCAGTGGCTCGTCGCGGCATCCGCGTTCCGGATTGTCACGGTCGCACGAGAGGGCGGCGAGTTCCAACCGCTGTCGTCCTATCTCGCAGACGTGAGAGCACACAGCGATCGCACGCCGACCGAAGCTCGCGACCAGGCGATCGTCCTCTACCGGATTGCATCCACCATCAATCTCGCTCCGCTCAAGTTCGTCTCGGACTACCTCAACGTGAGCGTCAGCACTGCGACCCGGATGATGGCTCGGGCGCGCCAGCAGGGGCTGGCTGCAGATCTGATCACCCGTGAGACCTACAACCGCATGCAGCAGGACGAGCAGCGACGGATGACGGGACCCCACCGCGTGCCGGGCTCGAGTCCCTCGCGTTCCTCTGGCCCCTCGATGGGCATGTGACCTCTGCGTCGCGGCGACCTGCTGGATCCACGAGCGTGAGCGGCGTAGCCTTGACTGAGCGAGGAACAGCCACGCGGCGGCGTTTGCGGCCCGGTTGACTCCCCGATCTCCACAGATTCGATGTTGAGAATCTCCTCCGTCGGATCGCCCACATATCGCCCGCATTTGCCGTGAATGTGGGCGATTCTTCTTGCATGTTCCTGTCGGCGCATGCCCTCGACAGCGGCAGGATTCCGCGGTTTTCGGCGTCGAATGCGGGTCGTTCACATGCCCAAAGCCTCTTTCGATTCCCCCCATCTCCACCACGGCACACAGAAGATGGATGCCGAAGCCGCTGTCACACTGTCGGAGTGAGCCTCCTGGGCCGTGCGATTGCGCTGGTCCGGGAGGCTCTTCGTTTTCGCGCGCATGCGAGGATCCTGCTATGCCTAGCTCCCCGCTCATCTCGGCCCACGAACTTCACGATCTTCTCGAGGCGGGGCCCGGCATCCGGCTTCTTGACGTGCGCTACCGTCTCGACAAGCCAGACGGTCGGGACGACTACCGCGCGGGGCACCTCCCGGGTGCCGTATACGTCGACATGGACACCGAACTTGCCACGCACGGTGCGCCCTCGGAGGGGCGGCACCCGCTCCCATCTCGCGCGACGCTGCAGGATGCCGCCCGCCGCTGGGGTCTGCACGCGGGAGACGCGGTGGTCGTCTATGACGACTTCCGTTCGGTGTCCGCGGCGCGCGCCTGGTGGCTGCTCCGCGGCGCCGGCGTCAGCGACATCCGTGTTCTCGACGGCGGCCTGTCGGCGTGGCGGGCGACTGGACTCCCGCTCGAGACTGGCGACGTTTCACCCGAACCAGGATCGATCTTGTTCGACGGTGTGGAAGAGGGCATCTCGATCGATGAGGCTGCAGCCTGGCCGCAGCGCGGAGTACTGCTCGACGCGCGTGCGCCGGAGCGCTACCGCGGAGAATCTGAGCCGTTCGATCCCGTTGCCGGGCACATCCCCGGCGCGGTGAATCTGCCCGCAGACGCGGTGCTCGATGGTGCGAGCTTCGCGCCACCCGCGACGATTCGCGCAGCTTTCGAGAGTGTCGGAGTTAGCGACCTCACATCGGTCGCTGCGTATTGCGGGTCGGGCCTCACGGCGGCGCACACGGCGCTTGCCGGTGCGGCGGCAGGCCTGGATGTGGCTGTCTATCCCGGATCTTGGAGCCAGTGGTCCAATACGGCGGGCCGCCCGGTCGCGACGGGCGCCGAGCCGGGCGCCTGAGGAGCAGACGCGGCAGCGAAGGGGCTGGATCGCGATCACGCCCGGTGCCACACTGCTCGCATGACGAAGTTCATGATCTCGTTCCCGAGTTCGGCCATGGTGGTTCCCGATGACGAGTGGGAAGCCGTGGGGGAAGCCGCGCACGCCGTGATCCGTGAGGCCAAGGCTGCTGGAGTGTACGTCTTCGGTGGCGGTGTCAACGAGAGCATCGCGCCGGTGACCGTCGACGGCGAGGGCGTCGTGACTGAGGGTACCTATCCAAGCACCGGTGACCTGTTCGGTGGCTACACGATTATCGAGGTGCCGACGGCGGCCGAGGCGTACGAGTGGGCGGCGAAGATCGCGGTCGCGTGCCGCTGCCCGCAGGAAGTGCGCGAGTTCCAGTACGACCCCGAGTCCTGAGGGCCGGCTTCCGCGTCAGCGCCAGAGCGTGTCGATCGGGATGTCGTGACCTGCGATCCGCTCGGCGGCGCGATGGCCAGAGAACATCGCTGCGGGCACCGTTGCGGGATCGTCGGTCCAGGTCGCCTCACCAGCCAGGTGCAGCACGCCGCCGATCGGCGTTGCAAGGTCGTCGTGGTCGGCGGTCGTCGACCCGAGCGTCATGTACGCGTAGGAGCCGCGGGCGAACGGGTCGTCGTGCCAAGACGTGATCGCAACGCTCGTCGGTTCGACGACGCGATCGCCGTAGAGCCGGCGAAGCTGCGTGAGGATGTTGGCGACGATGCGCTCGGCATCCCACCCGGCGACCTCGCGGGCCGTGGGGCCGGCGGCGAACGTCAGCAGCGTCGGCGTGCCGTGCAACGCTGTCAGGTCGTACCAGGAGTGCCAGGCCCGGCTCTCGGGGCCCTGCTGACGGATGGCGTACACGCCCTCGTCCCAGAACTTCGTGGGGAAGCGCAGGAACACCTTGTCGAACGCGTTCATCGTCAGGCGCGAGAGTGCGCCCGCGACCGGCTCGGGCAGCGGGGGGCGGATGACGAACTCGTCCGACCGCAGCACACCGACCGGCACCGTGACTACCGCGGTCTCGCCTTCGAACACGCCTCGATCGGTTGAGACGACGACGCCGTCATCCGACCAGTCGACGCTCGTGACAACGTGCTGGAGATGGATGTCGAACCCGTCGGCCAGCCGCGTCGCGAGCACGTCGTACCCGTCCGGAAACACGACCTCATCTCCCTCGATCGCGTCGTCGTCGAGGCCGTGGGCGGCGAGGTCCTCGATCCAGGCGCCGTACTGCTCCTCGGCGCGGTGCTCGAGATACTCGCGCACCCGCTGGGTGCGCTCGGCGTCCCAGCCCTGATCGGCCAGTGCCTGCTCGGTGACATCCCGGTACGAAGCCTCAGGGGCGGATGCCGCGATCACCGCGAGCAATGCCGCATCGACCGTGTGCACGTCGTCCGCAAACGCGCGGGCCTCAGCATCCGAGAGTCGCACGCCGTCCGGGCCGTAGTAGGCGATCGGCCGGCTGTCGGGCTGGTAGCCACCGACGGTGAACTCCACCGTGCGCATCCCAAACGCCTCGGCCGCCGCGGCGACGGGGCTGTCGGTGATGCCGTGGATCCAGGAGGCGCCGAGATCGGTCACCTCACCATCCGTGCGATCGGTCTGCACGCGTCCGCCGACGCGGTCCCGGGCCTCGAGGATGACGACGGTGCGGCCCGCCGCCACGAGCAGCCGTGCGGCGGTGAGCCCCGCAATCCCGGCGCCGATGACAACAGTGTCGAAGCGTTCCATGCCCTGATTCTGCACTGTCCGGATGCTCGCGGGCAGCAGGATGTCAGGGGCGGCGCCCCAGCAGCGCATCGACCGCCGCCGTCACAAAAGACGCGGCAGCTCCGATAGCCAGTGCGACCCCGGCGGCGACGGGGGAGAGCGATCCTCCCTCGAACGGCGGGAGCACGAACATGACGAACGATGCGACAGTCAGCATCCCGCCGAGGATCACGGTCGAGACGCGACGGATGACGCCCGTGACGACCCGGCGATCACGATCGTCGGCGAACAGCCGGATCTTGACGGTGAGTTTGCCGTCGGCAAGATCGCCGACGATGGTCTCGATCCGATCGGGGAGTCGCCGGAGGCGCGGGAATGCGCCGAGCGCGGACCGCCCGATCGCCCCTGCCAGAGCCCGCGGGCGCAATTGGGAGAGGATGAGCGCCTGCGCTGCGTCGCGGGACTCGCCGATGACATCCATCGTCGGTGCCGCAGTGCGCAGGGTCCCCTCGAGGATCGCGAAAGCGCGGCCGGCGGCGACGAGGTCTGCGGGGAGGGCGCTGCCATAGCGGGTGAACAGGTCGCTGGCGTTGTCGATGGTTCGGAGGGTGATGCGGGAGCCGCTGCCGAGATCGTGGGTGACGAACTCCGCGAGCGCGCGCCGGAATCCGGGCTCGTCGGCGGGGTTTGCCAACGGCATGATCGCCAGCGCGGCATCCGCGACCCGGCGTGTGTCGCCCTGCAGGAACGCGATCGCGAGGTCCTGCACCGTTTGCCGCAGGTCCCGGTCCAGGCGCCCGACCGACCCGAAGTCGATGAGCGCCGGCGTGCCCTCGGGATCGATGATGACGTTGCCCGGATGCAGGTCGGCGTGAAAAACCCCGTCGATCACGAGCTGGCGCAAGAAGCTGCGCAGAACCGTGCGCAGGGCATCCTCGATCTCGTCGCTCTGCCCCTCGCGCCGCAGCGCCGTGATCGTCTCGCCGTCGATGAACTCCATCGTGAGGACGCGGTCGGTGGACAGATCGGGGAAGAACCGCGGGATGCGCACCTCGTCACGAGCCGACCGCGCCGACTGGGCGAGGCTCTCGAGGTTGCTTGCCTCACGCGCAAAATCGGCCTGATTGCGCAGATCCTGGGCGTATTGCTTGGCGATGTCGAGCGCGCCGAACTGGCGGGCCTGCTTGATGCGACGGGTCGCCCAGCCGGCAAGCCGCAGCATGATGTCGATATCGCAGTCCAGCAGGGCACGGATGCCGGGGCGCTGCACCTTCACGGCCACGACGGTGCCGTCATCCAGCGTCGCCCGGTGCACCTGGGCGATGGATGCCGCAGCCAGCGGCTCCACGTCGAAGGTTGCGAAGCGGCGGCGACGCTCGCCGAGCTCGCGTTCGAGGAGCTCTTCGATCTGCGCGGGGGGAGCGGGGTTGACTTCCTTCTGCAGGCGCGAAAGCTCACGAACCCATTCGGAGGGAAGCACGTCGTCGCGGGTAGACAGGAGCTGCCCGGCTTTGATGAAGCCGCCGCCTGCCTCTTCAAGTGCCTCCCGTAGCCCTTGTGCCTGGCGTGCTCGAACCTCGGCCGTCGCCGGATCGTAGCTGAAGTCGAGCTTGCGGAAGGGCAGGAGGCCGTGGCGCCGGGCCAGTCCCCAGATCTGCCGGAACCGGGCGCGACGCTGTCGCCAGGTCAGGGGCTTCTCGCCCGCCGCGGCGGCAGCGAGGTCCGAGAATCGGGGTGGCGCGAACAGCGACGAACTCACGGTCCGATTCTTCCGTGTCTTACGGCATCCGGGGTCACCCGGGCTACGGTGGGGCCATGACCGATACGGATGCTGAGACCTCGACCTCCCTCACGTCGGGATCAGTGCTTCCCGGTGTTGAGATCGTCGCGGCCATCCGCCGTGTCGCGACGGTGACGGCTCTCGCTCTCCTCGCTTACATGACCTTCACGCGAGGCAGCGCTGGCGCATGCGTCGGCGGAGTCGGCGCGGACGGCGGCTACATCGACGCGAATGGCGATCCGACTGACACGGTGCCGCAGTGCATCTCGCTGACGTTGGAACCGAGCCCGGTCGTCATCATCGCCGTTGTGCTCACCTTCATCGTCGCGCTCACTCTCGTGATCCGACGAGCACAGACCGTACCGGCGGCGCGGCGGATCCTCGACCGCGCAACCATTGTGATCCTCGCCATCGCCGCGGTGTCGCTGGTCGTTTCGCTCGTCTGGTTCGGACTTCTGCCCATTCGCGACTGGAGCCCCGACGGTCCGTGGGGATTCGTCTTCCCCTTCCCGTTCGGGGCGGTCGATCTCTCCATCAGCCCGATGCAGGCATCCCTCGGCGGCTAGCTCAGGCTCGGTCGCGGCGCGGGGTGGCGAACCACGTCGCAAGAGCGAATGCGCCGACGACGCCGAAGGTCAGCCAGGTCAACGCAGCGCCGACCCAGCCGGTGACGAAGAAGCCGAACATGAGCGCTGCGAACCACAGCAGCGCCACGAGGGCGAGCGTCAGGAGCGTGAGCAGGATGCCGCGCAGCGGTGCCCGTGCGAACAGGCCGAAGCCCCAGGCGGTGCGCTGCGGAACCCCGAAGACGGCAGGCAGCATGATGGCCGCGACTGCCAGTGCCGGGATCACGAGCCACGAGGCGACCACAGCGCTCGCCGAAACGGCCACCGTCAGCAGAAGCACCGCGAGCCACTCGCCCCAAGTCGGCCATCGCCTGCCAGCCCCGAGTGCCGACCGGAACGCGGCAGCAACCAGCGCGACGCTGGCCACGACACCGGCGAGCGACCCAAGCGCAAGCAGCACGAAGACGACG
>NZ_DBHD01000039.1:17077-20492 GCF_002296025.1 Microbacterium sp. UBA837 | reverse complement strand
CGACCACATCGCCGAGCAGGAGGACGCCGAGATCCAGGCGATGCACGAGCGCGCTGGTGTTCCGGATGCTCCGCACCACCCGATCACCGACGGCAAGCAGTCCGAGACGGCGGTTCGCCCAACGAACGTGATCGTCACGGACGAGATCGTCGAGAACACGGCTGCCGATAAGGGAACGTCGAACACGGATGTCGATCCTGATGACGACGTGCATCCCGGCGGGGCCACGAAGTAGTCTCAGCGGAACGGCGAGGGCCCGGCATCCACGGATGTCGGGCCCTCGCCGTTCCGCTGTCCCCCAGCCACGGACTCTGGCAGGATCCGAGGGAAACGTGGCTGCCCGAGACCGTCCTTCGCGCTCTGAGCGTCGCGACGTGCCTCTAGTCTCGGCACCATGAGTAGCTCAGACTTCTTCGCGACCCGCCTCGCCCACGAGACCGATCCCTCAGACGTATACGCCGCGCAGAAGGCCGGGGAAGCCATTGTGCTTGTCGATGTGCGCGGCGTCGATGCGTGGCAACAGGGCCGCATCACGGGCGCGATCCACATGCCCTACCGCGAGATCGCCGTGCGCGCCCCGCGTGAGATCGCCGCGGGTGCCACCGTGGTCGTCTACTGCTGGAGTCCGGGCTGCAACGCCGGCGTCAAGGGCGCGCTCGAGTTCGCGAAGCTCGGCTACGCGGTCAAGGAGATGATCGGCGGGTACGAGTACTGGGCGCGGGAAGGTCAACCGACCGAGAACGACGAGGGTCCGCTCCCCCGCGTGTTCGATCCGCTGGTGATGGTGGTCCGCGGATGAAAGCGGGGTCCGGTTCCCGCCAGCGTCGGGTCGGTCACACCGGATAGCGTCACCATCGTGTCCGCTTCTCCACTCCTCGCGCCGACCCGAAACAGCGCGGTCGCGATCATGTTTGCGGCACTGTCGCTGGTGTGGGGTGCAAGCTTCCTGTTCATGAAGGTTGCGGTCGGCGCCTTCGACCCGGCACAGGTGGCCCTGGGACGCGTCATCCTCGGCTCTGTCACGCTCGCCACGATCATGGCACTCACGCGTCGACGGTGGCCGCGCGAAGGCCGCCTGTGGGTGCACATGATCGTCGTGGCGGTCTTCTTCTGCCTTCTGCCGTTTCTGCTCTTCGCCTGGGCTGCTCAGAGCCTGCCATCCGGGCTGTCGGCCATCCTGAACGCGACAACGCCACTGTGGACGACACTGGTGGCCGTCGTCGTGCTGCCCAGCGAACGGATGACGGCACGACGCCTGGTCGGGGTGATCATCGGAGCTATCGGTGTCGCGATCGTCATGGGCGTGTGGGATGTCGTCTCCTCCGCAGAGTTCGCCGCATCTCTTCCCGCGCAGCTCGCTTGTCTGGGTGCCACCGCCTCGTACGGCATCGCTCTCGGCTGGATGCGGCGCTTCATCACGGGGACCCACACCCACGACAGCGTGACGATCGCGTCGACACAGATGGCGGTGGCAGGGGTGCTCGCCCTGGCTCTGCTCCCCGTCATCGGTCTCTCGCCGGTAGCCTGGGCCCCGGCCCCGGTCCTCGCGCTCGTCGCCCTCGGATGTCTGGGAACCGGGATCGTCTACGTCTGGAACACGCGCGTTGTCACCGAGTGGGGCGCCGTCGGTGCGTCAACCGTCACGTATGTGATTCCGGTGGTCGGAGTGGCGCTCGGCATCATCGTGCTCGGCGAACGGTTCACGCTGAACGAGCTCATCGGCGCGTTCATCGTGATCGGCGGCGTGCTCCTCGTCCAACGCTCCCGCTAATCAGGGCTCTCAACGGAGAGCGCGCAGCGAGGGGACGGACGCAGGGCCTAGCCGGCGAAGCGGGAACCTAGCGGGCGAAGTAGCCGCGGTAGTACTCGTAGACCCAGCCGATGATCGCGACGACGAAGATACCGAGGCCGATGGGCACCATCCACGCGCCGACCGCGAGCCCGATGATGGCGACAGCGGCCGAAGATGCGAGGACGAGGGGCCACCAGGACCAGGGACTGAACTCACCGATCTCGGGGTCACCGTCGTCGATGTCCGCTGTGAGAACGTCCTCCGGCAGTTCACCACCCTGCGCGCGGTGAACGGCGCCGGTGTAGAACCCGATGAGTGCACCCATCAGAGCGGTGAAGAACAGGGCGACGGTGCCAACCCACTCGAGGTTGCCATACCAGATGACGCTCCAGACGGTGTACGCGATCGCAACGAGAGCGAAGAAGCCCGTGAGGATCCACCACAGCGACACATTGGTGCGCATGGACTACTTCACCTTCCCATCGGCAAGATCGACAACCGGTGTGTGTGGAGCATCCTTGGCCGGGCCGACACCGACCGTCATCGGCGCAGCCTCGGGGTGGTTCAGGTCGAATGCCGGACGCTCGCTACGGATGCGCGGGATCGATGTGAAGTTGTGTCGCGGCGGCGGGCACGACGTAGCCCACTCGAGCGAACCACCGTAGCCCCACGGATCGTTGACCGTGACCTTTGGCGCCTTGCGAGCGGTGATCCACACGTTCAAGAGGAACGGAATCATCGAGACAGCGAGAATCATCGACCCGACGGTAGAGAGCTGGTTCTGCCAGGTGAATCCGTCGGCTTCCGCGTAGTCGGCGTATCGGCGGACCATGCCCTCGACGCCCAACCAGTGCTGGACGAGGAACGTCATGTGGAAACCGATGAACAGCAACCAGAAGTGAACGTAGCCGAGCCGCTCGTTGAGCATCCGACCGGTCCACTTCGGCCACCAGAAGTAGAAGCCCGCGAACATCGCGAACACGACGGTTCCGAAGATGACGTAGTGGAAGTGCGCGACAACGAAGTACGAGTCCGACAGGGCGAAGTCCAGCGGCGGCGAGGCGAGGATGACGCCGGTCAGACCACCGAAGACGAACGACACGAGGAAGCCGAGCGAGAAGATCATCGGGGTCTCGAACGTCACCGAGCCGCGCCACATCGTTCCGATCCAGTTGAAGATCTTCACGCCGGTGGGCACCGCGATCAGCATCGTCATCAGGGCGAAGAACGGCAGCAGCACCGAGCCGGTGACGTACATGTGGTGCGCCCACACAGCGACCGAGAGAGCGGCGATCGCGATCGTCGCGTACACGAGCGTCTTGTAACCGAAGATCGGCTTGCGGCTGAAGACCGGGAAGATCTCGGACACGATGCCGAAGAACGGCAGCGCGATGATGTACACCTCGGGGTGACCGAAGAACCAGAACAGGTGCTGCCACAGCAGCACGCCCCCGTTCTGTGGGTCGTAGATGTGCGCACCGAGCACGCGGTCGGCGGCGGCGGCGAAGATCGCGGCGGCCAGCACCGGGAAGGCCATGAGGATCAGGATGCTCGTGATGAGCGTGTTCCAGGTGAAGATCGGCATGCGCCACATCGTCATGCCGGGTGCGCGCATCGTGATGA
>NZ_DBHD01000039.1:0-16689 GCF_002296025.1 Microbacterium sp. UBA837 | reverse complement strand
CCGAGCATCCAGAGATTACCGCCGACGCCTGGTGAGAAGGATGCGTTCGCGAGTGGTTGATACGCGAACCAGCCGAAGGAAGCCGCGCCCTGCGGGGTCAGGAAGCCGGAGATCGCAATGATCGACCCGAACAGGAACAACCAGAACGCGAAAGCGTTCAGGCGCGGGAACGCGACGTCGGGGGCACCGAGCTGCAGGGGAAGAATGGCGTTCGCAAACCCGGCGAACAGCGGAGTCGCGAACATCAGCAGCATGATCGTGCCGTGCATCGTGAACAACTGGTTGTACTGCTCCTTCGTGGGCAGCACCTGCATGCCGGGTTCGAACAGCTCCGCACGGATGATGAGCGCCATCACACCGCCGAGCAGGAAGAACAGGAACGAAGCGATCAGGTACATGTACCCGATCGTCTTGTGGTCAGTGGAGGTGATCCACTTGACGACGATGTTGCCCTTCTGCTCGACACGCGACGACGACATCAGCGCCGCCTGCCGTGCCGGGAGAGTGCGCGGGCGCGACGAGTCCGCGTCCTGAAGCGGCAGCGTGGTGGCCATCACTCGTTCCCCTCATCTGACTGCTGGACCGAGGGATCCGTGGGATCGTTCGGCGTGTTCTGCAGGCGGTCGTATGCGTCGTTGATGTCGCCGGTCTGACCCTTTGCCTCGAGACTTGCGAGGTAGTCCTCGTACTCGTCGGCGCTCACGACCTGGACGGTGAAGAGCATCATCGAGTGGTACTCACCGCACAGTTCCGCACAGCGGCCTGCGTAGGTGCCCTCACGGGTCGGAGTGAAGGACCAGTAGTTGTCCTTCCCGATGTACATGTCCTTCTTGTAGAGGAAGTCGACGACCCAGAACGAGTGGATGACATCCCGCGACTGCAGTTTGATCTGCACGGTCTGGTCGACCGGCAGGTACAGCGTCGGCAGCGCCTCCTGGTCGATGTTGCCGGCCTTGTCGGGCTGGGCCTGAATACCCATCGTCCAGACGGCGTCGGAGTTGTCTTCCTCGTCACCGTTGTACTGGAAGTCCCACGCCCACTGCTTGCCGATCGCGGTGATCGACACGTCCGGGTCTTCGTACTGCGTCTCGATGATCGCCTGGTCCCGCGCCGTGAAGGCGAAGAAACCGATCACGAGGATGAACGGCACGATCGTGTAGAAGATCTCGATCGGCATGTTGTACCGCAGCTGCACGGGCAGGCCGGTCTGGCCCTTACGGCGACGGTAGGCGATCGCGGCCCACCCCATGAGCGCCCACGTGATGACGCCGACAGCCAGCAGCACGATCCACGAGTTGACCCACAGTCCCGAGATCATCTCGGTGTGGTTGGTCGCAGGAGTTCCGTCTTCGACGAAGCCGGGAAGGAATCCGTTCAGCTCCGTCGGCGTACATCCTGCGAGCACCAGGGCCGCGGCGGCACCAACCGGAAGAAGAACCCAGCGGAGTCGGCGTTTGGATGGCACAGGCGCACCTTTCCACGTTGCGAAGTGTGACTGTGGTCAGTCTAGGGCAAGCTCACACCTGCTTGAGGCCAACCACTCAGCATCCACGCACTTTCGGGATACTGAAGGTCGGCCTTCTCGCAGGCTGAAGCTTCTGGGTCAGTGGAAGCTGTCACCGCACGCGCAGCTGCCCTGCGCGTTCGGGTTGTCGATCGTGAAGCCCTGCTCCGAGATCGTGTCCTTGAAGTCGATGGTTGCGCCGTCCAGGTACGGGACGCTCATGTCGTCGACGATGACTTCCACGCCCTCGAAGTCGACGGTCTTGTCTCCGTCGAGATACCGCTCGTCGAAGTACAGCTGGTAGATGAGTCCGCTGCATCCGCCGGGCTGGACAGCCACGCGGAGACGGAGGTCATCGCGGCCCTCCTGGTCGAGCAGGTTCTTGACTTTTGCGGCGGCGGCGTCGGTGAGCGCGACGCCGTGCTCGCGGGCGGTCTGGTCCGTGGTCAGTGCGGTGTCGGTCATGACTCTCCTTATCGGCTGAAGCCGTCGGGGCGGATGCTGAAATTCTACGCCCGCTCTCGGCGAGGACGGCGGAAATGCGGGCGGGTCAGAGCGTGCGCGCGTCCAGCTTCTCCAGCAGCAGCGCCTCGGAGATCAGCGCATGCCGGAAGGTCTCGAGGTGGAGTGACTCGTTGGGACTGTGCGCCCGGGAGTGCGGATCCTCCACACCCGTGACCAGGATCTGCGCGCCCGGGAACTCGCGGACCAGGTCCGCGATGAACGGGATCGATCCGCCCACCCCGATATCGACCGGATCGACGCCGTACCCCTCGGTGAGTGCCTCGCGGGCATCCTGGACCGCCCATCCTGTCGTGTCGACGAGGAACGGGTTGCCGAGGTCGACATCGAAGAACTCCAGCCGAGCCCCGAACGGCGCGTGGGCGCGAAGGTGTGCCTTCAGCGCTGCGTAGGCGTCCGCCGCGGACTGCCCGGGCGCGACGCGCGCGCTGATGACGACGGTCACCTCCGGAGCGAGCGTGTTGGAGGCCGAGGCGACATCGGTGGCGTCGATGCCGATCACGGTGACCGACGGCTTGTTCCAGATCCGCCCGATGATCGATCCCGCGCCGATCGGGCTCACCCCGTCGAGCAGGCCCGTCTCCGAGCGCAGGGTGCTCTCGCTGTACTCAGGGGTCTCGGCCTCGCGCGAGCTCAGGCCCTCGACGCCGACCGATCCGTCGGCGTCCCAGAGCGTGGCCAGCAGCGTGACCGTGGCGAGCATGGCGTCGGGCACCGCTCCCCCGAACATTCCCGAGTGGGATGCGTGATCGAGCGTGCGCACCCGCATCGAGAAGCGCGCGTTGCCGCGCAGCGAGACCGTCAACCCGGGGGTTCGGTCGTCCCAGTTGCCCGAGTCCGCGACAACGATCACATCGGCGCGAAGCGCGTCGGCGTTGTCGCTGAGGAACTGCGCGAACGAGCGCGAGCCGTACTCCTCCTCCCCCTCGATGAACAGGGCGAGACCGAGGTCGAAGTCGGGACCCAGCGCCTCGACAAGTGCACGGATCGCACCGATGTGCGCCATGATCCCGGCCTTGTCGTCGGCGGCGCCACGACCGTAGAGCCGGCCCTCCCGAACCGTGGGTTGGAACGGCGGGGTCTCCCACAGCGCCTCGTCACCGACGGGCTGGACGTCGTGATGGGCGTACAGCAGGACGGTCGGGCGACCGTTCCTCGCTGCACGTGTCGCGAGCACGGCAGGCTGCCCGAACTCCTCCGTGCCGGGAATCGCTGCCCGCTTGATGGTCACGGCATCGAACACTCCCGTGCCTTCGACCAGGGCAGCCACTGCCTCTGCGCTGCGTACGAGTTGCTGCTGATCCATCGATGGCCAGGCGATCGAGGGAATCCGCACCAGATCGCCCAAATCCGCCAGCGCACGGGGGATGCCGGTCTCGGCGGCGTCACGGACAGCATCGGAACGGGAGGCGATATCACTCATGCGGGTAATCTTAAGGACTACCCGTAACGCGACAGCGAGGATCATCGTGGCCAAGACCCCCGCCCCCGAGGCACCGAAGGACGCGTCGACGTCGACCGTCGGCAAGGGAAAGGCGACTCCGAGCCGCGCCGAGCAGGAGGCTGCACGCAAGCGCCCGCTCGTTCCCGACACGAAGGAAGCGAAGGCGCAGCGCAAGGCCGAGCTCGCATCAGCCCGGGAACGCGCCCGCATCGGCATGGCCAACGGTGAGCAGAAGTACCTGCCCGCGCGCGATCAGGGACCGCAGCGCAAGTTCGCCCGCGATTTCGTGGACGCCGGTTGGCACCTGGGCGAGGCAGTCATGCCCGCGATGGTCGTGGTCATCGTCGCAACCTTCATTCCGCTGAACTTCATCCAGTACTGGGCGTTCGTGGCGCTGTGGGTGTTCATCTTCTTCGTGATCGGCGACATGATCATCACGTCGATCCGCGTCAAGCGCGCCGTGAGCGACAAGTTCGGCGCAAGCAAGGTCGAGAAGGGGCTCGGCTGGTACGCCTCGATGCGCAGCGTCCAGATGCGCTTCATGCGCCTACCCAAGGCCCAGGTTCGCCGGGGCCAGTACCCCTCCTGAGATCGGTCTAGCAGCTTGGCGCGCTCCGCTACACGGGGGTGCCAGGTGTCGAGACATGTGCCCGTCCGCTGCGCTCACCGCGCGACGCTGATCGCGCGCTCATGGGCGTGCCTCGGATCAGATGTAGATGCGCGGGACGAGCGGTGAGACGCGGACGATGATCTCTTCACCGACCGTGCCGATCGCCTCCGCGAGAGTCGTCACACTGGACTCGCCGCGCGTTCCGGGGCCGAAGAGGTAGACCTCATCCTCGACAGCGGCGCCTGGCCATGGGTCGATCAGCATCGTCGCCGGGCCGATCTCGCGGACGAGACGCGGGCCAGCGGGAGTTCCCACCGACATCCGACCCGCGAGCGTCGACGGCAGGCCGTCCAGATACCCGTAGGAGACCGCGACGGCAGAGTCTCCGACGTCGCTCACGGTGGCGATCAGGGTAGCCGCGGGCGCGATTCCCTCCAGCTCGGGGCCGCCCGTCGAACGGATGCCGTAGCTGAAGGCACCGAAGCGGACGAGGTCGAACCGGAACTCCGGCCGTGCGAAAGCCGCCGCACTGGCTGCGAGGTGGCGAACCTGAGGGCGCAGGCCCACGTCCTCGGCAATCCTGATCGCCTCGAGGAACGCGGCACGGGACAGATCGTCGTCCTCGTCGCTGGTTTCGGCGATGTGGCTCCAGATTCCGACGACCCGGATGTCGCCGCTTTCCTCGAGCTCCGCGGCCCGGGTGACGAACGCCGGCCACGCCTCCGGCCTGACGCCGTTGCGGTGAAGTCCGGTGTCGATCTTGATGTGCACCGGAGCTTCCCGCCCCGCCGACACCGTCGCGATGTCTTCGAGGTACGAGGTATCACCCACGCCGAGTTCGATGCCGGCCTCCAGCGCGACCTCGATCTCGGGCTGGGTGATCGTCACCCACGAGAAGACGCGAGCGTCGGGGCCCGCGGCAGCTCTCGTGCGGACACCCATCGGCACGTCGAAGGCCCCGAACCAGCGCACGCCGTGAGCTGCAGCGGCGGCGACGACACGATCGACGCCGTGGCCGTAGGCGTCGTTCTTGACAACAAGCATGTACTCGGCCGGCGCGATGCGCCCCCGCAGCACGTCGATGTCGGCGAGGATCCGACCGAGGTCCACGACCATCCGCGCGCTCAAGCGACCACCTCCCGCGGTAGCCGCAGGCCCAGCGCACAGACGAGTTCGGCAGCAGTGAGTCCGGATGCCGCCCCCCACGTGGCCAGCGCCGGACCAGCCGGGCCGTCGCCGCCGAAGTAGATGACCTCGTCACCGCGCGCGATGTCGGCGTCACCGATGTCCACGACACAGACATCCATCGCGACCCGGCCGACAATGGGATACAGGGCACCCCGCACCTCGACCGAGACCTGGTTGCCGAGCGAGCGCGCCACCCCCTGGCCGAACCCGCCTGAGACGAGCGCGATCCGTGTGTCCCGCGGGGCAATATGCGTGTAGTTGTACGAGACTCCCTCGCCGGCGCGCAGAGCCTTGATCGAGAGCACGGAGCCGAGAAGGCTCATGACCGGCCTGGCGGGGTCCTCGGAGGCACCGGGGAGACCGAAGATCACGGCGGGGTCCAGCGTAGGAGCGTCCGCGGCCGGGGCGATCCCCATGCTCTGAGCCGCATCGACGGATTCAGCGTCGAGCATCGCCGCACGGATGCCGACCCGCGCCAGAGTCTCAGCGACGAACTGCACGCCGTGGCCGTAAGCATCGCGACGGAGGTCGGGAACGGCATCCGCTCCCCCGGCCTCGATCGCCCGGCCGGCGCCGGCGACAAGCGCCGAGCTACTCAGCCGGACGCGCGGCCCGGTCGGACTGATCAAAAGCCCATCGCCTTCTGGTATCGAGGGCGGTGTCCGGTACGGATGCCGAGCACGCTCGGCTTGTTCTCGTAGACGCCCGTGGCCCAGTTGCCCTCGATGAGCACGGGGCCGTCGGGGGTCACGGCGATGTCCCACCCGACGTACTTCACCTGCGGGACGTGACGGGCGACCTTGTCGACGAAGGCGATGACCTCATCGAACATCGGCAGCTGGAAATCAGCGATCGGGTAGCCCGAATCGGGGTGGAGCTTGTGCACGTGTCCGTGCGAGTCGTAGCCGTCGCCGAGCGAGGCTCCGGTCTCGGGGTCGAGCATCGTGTAGAAGCCGCCGAAGTCCATCTGGTCTGCGACCTGACCGCGACCGAACTTCTGCGCGATCGCGAGGATGTGGGTCTTCTCGCCGTCGAAGAACGCAGCGACGCGGGTCGAGTTGACCGTGCCGGCACAGACGGCGGCGACATCGGGATGCTGCACGATGTTCTCTTCGATCAGCAGCTCACCGCGCTCGCGCAGCTGCGCGTGGAAGTCTGCCCAGTCCTCGATCTCGGTCGAGTAATACCGGTTGATGGCAGCCCCCGAGCGACCCGCCTGCTTCTTGGTGATGAGCACGGGATGTGCCTCACCGAAAGCGCGCAGTTCGTCGACGTTGTCGTCGGTGACCATCATCCAGTCACGACCGAGGTACTCCGAGAAGACGCGGTCGAACTCCCACTTGTCGTAGAAGATCCCGCGGTACTCAGGATCATCGAACGTGTACGAGTACTTGTTCGAGTGCGGATGCGTCATCATCGTGCGCCGCTCGCGCCGGTTCAGGATCGCGAAATCGTAGTCGACATAGTCCTGAAAGCCGACCTGGTGGAAGGTCGCCTGCCAGAACATGTCCACGACCACCGCTGGGGTCCACTTGTGGAACTGGGCTGATACCTCGCGGGCGCGCTCGATGACCGAGGGGAGGTCGATGACCTTCAACCGGGCCACCATGTAACCGAAGCGCGAACCGAGTCCTCGCGATGCCATCGCTCTCTCTTTCCGAAGGGTGCTGCCCTCACACGTCGGCCGGCACCCGTCGGGGCGCCGGCCGCGTGCGATCAGCGAATGTCAGGCGCCTACCAGCTCGTTTTCCACCACACGGTGGTGGTTGATGCGGCGGTCGGCGGAGCGTCCGAGGTCATCGGTGATGATGACGCGCTGCAGCCAGCGGTCGGTGCCGTCGTAGCGGGGTTCGAAGGGGGTCCGCGCGTGCATGACGCGACGGTTGTCGAACAGCAGGATGTCGCCGGCACCGAGGGTCACATAGATGCCCTCCTTGTCGGCGCCGTCGTGGAAGGCCTGGAGCGCCGCGGCAGCTTCGTCATCGCCGGTGACGGCGGCGGCGCAGTCCATGTCGATGCGGACGAAACGCTTGCCGTCCTCGCCGTAGAGCGCTGCGCCCTGGACACCGTCTTCGGGACGACCCGTTCCGCCGGATGCCTTGTCGATGCCGTGCATGAAGCGCGGTTGACGGAGGACCGCCTCATCCTCGGCCGACAGGTCGATACGGTCGACCGGCGCCAGCGCCGTCTGCACGCGCTCATCACCCCGGACGCAGAAGAGGCCGACGAACTGCGGGGCGTCGTCGAAGGCATCCTCCGAGTGCCAGTCGAGCAAGCTCCGGCTTCCCGTTCCCACGGCGTCGTACTCGTGGCCGGGGATCGGTGTGACGTTCTGGATGAGCGCACCGCGGTGCTGACGGGCGAACGAGAAGACCTCGCCGGCCACCGAGGCAAACGCCAACAGTGCGGCCTCCGTCACGGGGTCACGATCCTTACCCTCGAACGCAACCGGGTCCCGCGGGCTCTCACCCATGTCGTCCTGATCGACGGTGAGGCCATGGAAGAGTACTCCCCCGTCCGGGACCTCGGCCCGCGCGAACTGGCGGATGATCTCGACGGTCTCGGGGTCGGCCGCTTCGAATGCTGCCTTCGCCTCGGCGAGCAGCTCCTCGAAGGCTGCGTCATCGGAGTAGATACCCCGACGGCCTCGGGCGACATCGATGAAGATCGCGGCGACTTCGGGCTTGATGTGACGTTCGATCACAGAGGTTCCTTCCCATGGCGCGACGGCCGCGCTGAAGCACTCGACGACGCGAATGCCGGTGTTGTGCTGTCGGGAGTATATCCGAGGAGGTCCCCCGCATTCCCGAGGAAGTTAGGGCTTCCTAAGTCTTCGGGGCAGATGCCCCTCATGCGCGGACAAGCCCCCGGTTGATCTGCCGCGCCCAGAGCGGCCCTCGGTACAGAAACCCGGTGTATCCCTGCACCAGAGTTGCGCCGGCATCCAGCCTTTCGCGGACGTCGGCAGCAGTCTCGACACCACCGGCCGAGATGACGCAGAAACTGTCAGGCACCAGGGAGCGAACGAGACGCAGCACCTCGAGGGCGCGCGGAGCGAGTGGCTTTCCCGACAGCCCACCAGCGCCGGCTGCCGTGACCACCGCCGGGTCGGTGACCAGCCCGAGGTCATCGCGCGCGATTGTCGTGTTCGTGGCGACGATGCCCTGCAGGCCCAGTTCGAGCGCCAGGGCCGTGACATCGCGGATGTCGTCATCAGAGAGATCGGGCGCGATCTTGACGAGCAGGGGGGTATCTTCAGCGGCATCCTTCACCGCGGTCAGCAGGGGCCTTAGCGACTCGACTGCCTGCAGGCTCCGCAGACCCGGGGTGTTCGGCGACGACACATTGACCACGAGGTAGTCGGCCACGGGCGCGAGAAGCCGCGTGCTCGTGACGTAGTCGACTACCGCGTTTTCGACATCCACGATGCGGCTCTTGCCGATGTTGACGCCCAGGACCGTGCGGTGACGCCGACGACGAGCGCGTTCGAGCCGACCCGCCGCGGCGTACGACCCGTGATTGTTGAACCCCATGCGGTTGACGACAGCGCGATCCGGGATGAGGCGGAACAGGCGCGGCTTCGGGTTTCCGGTCTGCGGGATCGCGGTCACGGTGCCGACCTCGACATGCCCGAAACCGAGAGCGTGCAGACCGTCGACGCCCACGGCATCCTTGTCGAACCCGGCCGCGACACCGAACGGCGCGTCGAAGGTCAATCCGAGCGTCTGCACGCGCAGCGACGGATCAGGCTTGGTGAGGGCCCGCGCCACCCACGAGAACGGCGGGAAACCGAGCAGCCGGATGACGAGCATCGCCGCGTGATGTGCTGTCTCCGGATCCATCCTCGAGAGGAACGTGCGAAACAGCCACGGGTACATGCTTACTCCTCGAGGTCGGATGCCAGGCGTTGATGATCCGCGCGCAACTGTGCGATCGCCGACTCAAAATCCTCCAACGAATCGAACGCCTGATACACGCTCGCGAACCGGAGATAAGCGATTTGGTCGAGTTCGCGGAGTGGCCCGAGGATCGCCAGGCCGATCTCATTCGTGTCGACCTGCGACGATCCGGTCTGTCGAACCGCCTCCTCGACCGTCTGGGCCAGTACGGCAAGATCGCCCTCGGTCACGGGGCGCCCCTGACAGGCCTTGCGCACCCCCGACATGACCTTTTCGCGACTGAATGGTTCGATCACGCCTGAGCGCTTGATGACGTTCAGGCTCGCGGTCTCGATGGTCGAGAAGCGACCACCGCACTCGGGGCATTGACGGCGCCGACGGATGCTGAGACCGTCGTCGCTGGTGCGGGAGTCGATCACGCGCGAGTCGGGGTGACGGCAGAAAGGGCAGTGCATAGCAGCCCCAGACTACGCGGTGAAGCGCGCGCGAACGGCTTCACCGTGCGCGGGGAGCACTTCGGCGGTCGCAAGCGCCACGATGGCGTCAGAGACTTCCGCGAGGGCGTCCCGGTCATACTCGATCACCTGCTGCGGGCGCAAGAACGTCGAGGCCGATAGCCCTGCGGCATATCGTGCTTGCCCGCCGGTGGGGAGCACGTGATTGCTCCCCGCGAGGTAGTCACCCAGGCTCACCGGCGAATAGGGACCGACGAAGACTGCCCCGGCGTGCACGAACCGGTGCGCAGCGGGGTCGGCAAGGTGCAACTCGAGGTGTTCGGGAGCGTACGCGTTCGAGAAGTCGACGGCGGCGTCGAGGTCGTCGACGAGCACGATCGCGGACTGCGGTCCCGTCAGCGCCACCTCGATGCGTGCGGCGTGGAGAGTCTGCGCGGCCAGCCCGCCGATCTCTGCCTGCACAGCGTCGGCCAGGCCCATCGACGTGGTCACGAGAACCGCGGATGCCTGCTCGTCGTGCTCGGCCTGGCTGATGAGGTCGGCAGCGACAAGCCGCGGATCGGCGGTGTCGTCGGCGACGATGAGGATCTCGGTCGCGCCTGCCTCCGAGTCGGTGCCGACGCGACCGGCTACGGCGCGTTTTGCTGCCGCCACGAAGTTGTTCCCCGGTCCCGTCACGACATCCACCGGATCGAGGCCCAGGCTCGCGGCCCCGTAGGCGAATGCACCGATCGCACCGGCGCCGCCCATCGCGTACACCTCGGTGACCCCGAGGAGTTTCGCGGCGGCAAGAATCACCGGGTGGACTCGCCCGTCCTCTCCCCGCTGGGGCGGGGACGCGAGAGCGATCTGCTTGACGCCGGCCGCCTGGGCCGGCACGACGTTCATCACGACACTGGAGGGGTACACCGCCTTGCCGCCCGGCACATACACCCCGACCCGGCGCACCGGTTGCCACCGCTGGTGAACGAGAGCTCCTGGGGCCAGCGTCGTGGTGGTCGGCGGCGGAACCTGCACGGCCGAGGCAGCCCTCACGCGGTCGATGGCCTGCTCGAGCGCCGCGCGAACCGCAGGATCGAGCTGCTCGAGAGCCTCGTCGAGGTGCGAGGCTGGAACACGGATGTCGTGACCGGTCACCCCGTCGAACTGTTCGGCCTGCTCGCGCAGCGCCGCCTCGCCGCGCGAGGCGACGTCATCGACGAGGCGCGCGGCGGTCGCGAGCGCCTCGGAACGGGCTGCGGTCGCGCGAGGGACGGCGGCGAGCAGCTCTGCGGGCGACAGGGATTGCCCGCGCAGATCAAGGGTGCGAAGCATCCATCTACGCTATCGCTCGCGCGAGGCGTGAAGCGCCCAGGGCATGCATCGCCCGAACGCAGTTCGGTCGCCGTACGGGGCGGAGCTACCCGAGGCACTGCGGGCCGAGGAGACCCTTGAGTTCGCCGTACAGGTCGGCAGTGACGCTCACCGGATGCGGTACCTCGAAGACCTTCGCCACGCCTGCCTTGTGGAGGCGCAGCGTCACCTCCGTGTCTCCCCGGTGACGGCGTAGGCAGTCGGCGAGATCGCCGATGACCGCTTCGGTGGCCCGCTGCTCGGGAATCACGAGCACGAGCGGTCCGGAT
Source organism: Microbacterium sp. UBA837 (assembly GCF_002296025.1). Lineage (NCBI taxonomy): Bacteria > Bacillati > Actinomycetota > Actinomycetes > Micrococcales > Microbacteriaceae > Microbacterium > Microbacterium sp. UBA837. The sequence continues at coordinate 5,445 of NZ_DBHD01000039.1, read as the reverse complement.
TCGTCGACGGAGCCGAGGTCGGGTGAGAACGCCGCCTGCGCGTGAAGGTTCATGCCGTCGTCGCGCCGAGAGACGCGTCCGCGGACCACGAGGATCGAGTCGGCCTGCAGCATCGACTGGAACTCCGTGTAGGTCTTTCCCATGAACATGACGGTGATCTCGCCGTCGAAGTCCTCGACGGTGATCATGCCGTACGGATTGCCGCTGGACTTGGCGACGCGATGCTGCACACTCGTCACCAGGCCCGCAATGGTCACCTGATCGCCGTCAGCCAGGTCTTCGGAGGCCAGCAGGTCATGGATGTTGATCGACGCGTGTTTGGCGAGGGGCACCTCGAGGCCGGCGAGCGGATGGTCCGAGACGTAGAGCCCCAGCATTTCGCGTTCGAAAGCCAGCTTGTCTTTCTTCGTCCACTCCGGGCGGTCGGGAACCTTGTTGACCTGTTGCGGTTCGTCCGCTCCCCACAGCGAATCGAAGTCGAACCCGACCTCGCCGTTGGCTTCGCGGCGCTTGTCGAGCACAGCCTGCTCGGTGGCATCCTCGTGGATCTCCAGCAGAGCGCGCCGGGTCGCACCGAGCGTGTCGAACGCGCCGGCCTTGATCAGCGACTCCACCGTTCGCTTGTTCGCTACCGAGACCGGCACCCGAGCGAGAAAGTCGTGGAACGACACGAAGGGCTCATCCACGCGCGACTGTACGATGGCCTCGACGACGTTAGCTCCGACGTTGCGCACGGCGCCGAGCCCGAAGCGGATGTCGTCACCGACTGCCGCGAAGTAGCGGATCGACTCGTTCACATCGGGGGGCAGCACCCGAATGCCCATCCGTCGGCACTCGTTGAGGTAGATCGCCATCTTGTCTTTCGAGTCGGCCACGCTCGTGAGGAGCGCTGCCATGTACTCCGCGGGATAGTGGGCCTTCAGGTAGGCGGTCCAGTACGACACGAGCCCGTAGGCGGCGGTGTGCGCCTTGTTGAAGGCGTAGTCGGCGAACGACTCGAGCACCTTCCACAGGGTCTGCTGCGCGGCATCCGAGAACCCGCGCTCGGTCATGCCGCCGAAGAAGACCTCTTTCTGCTTGTCGAGCTCGGACTTCTTCTTCTTGCCCATCGCGCGGCGCAGCAGGTCGGCCTGACCGAGTGTGTAGCCGGCGACCCGTTGGGCTACGGCCATCACCTGCTCCTGATAGACGATGAGCCCGTAGGTCGTGTCGAGAATGTCGGCGAGGGGCTCTTCGAGCTCTTTGTGAATCGGCTCGATCTCTTGCTGCTTGTTCTTGCGCAGGGCGTAGTTGATGTGCGAGTTCACGCCCATCGGACCCGGGCGGTACAGCGCGAGGACTGCCGAGATGTCCTCGAAGTTGTCGGGCTTCATGAGGCGAAGAAGGGACCGCATCGGACCGCCGTCGAGCTGGAACACCCCGAGGGTGTCGCCGCGGGCGAGCAACTCGTACGATGCCCGGTCGTCGAGGTCGAGCTCCTCGAGGACGAGGGGCTCACCGCGGTTGGCTTCGATGTTGTCGAGCGCATCGTTGATGATCGTGAGGTTGCGAAGCCCCAGGAAGTCCATCTTGATCAGGCCGAGCGACTCACACGACGGGTAGTCGAACTGCGTGACGATCTGGCCGTCCTGCTCACGGCGCATGATCGGGATGATGTCGATGAGCGGTTCGCTCGACATGATGACACCGGCTGCGTGCACACCCCACTGGCGCTTCAGGTTCTCGAGGCCCACCGCCGTGTCGAAGACCGTCTTGGCTTCCTGGTCGGTCTCGATGAGAGTGCGAAACTCCCCCGCCTCCTTGTAGCGGGGGTGATCCTTGTTGAACATGTCGGTCAGCGGCACGTCCTTGCCCATGACCGCCGGCGGCATGGCCTTGGTGAGGCGCTCGCCCATGCTGAAGGGGAATCCGAGCACGCGACCGGCATCCTTCAGGGCCTGCTTCGCCTTGATCGTGCCGTACGTCACGATCTGCGCCACCCGGTCGTCACCGTACTTCTCGGTGACGTACTGGATGACTTCACCGCGGCGACGGTCATCGAAGTCGACATCGAAGTCGGGCATCGAGACGCGGTCGGGATTGAGGAACCGCTCGAAGATGAGGCCGTGCTGCAGGGGGTCGAGGTCGGTGATGCGCATGGCATAGGCAGCCATCGAACCCGCGCCCGATCCACGGCCCGGGCCGACGCGGATGCCGTTGCGCTTTGCCCAGTTGATGAAGTCGGCGACGACGAGGAAGTAGCCCGGGAACCCCATCTGCACGATGACGCCGACCTCGTATTCGGCCTGCTTGCGGACCTCGTCGGGGATCCCCGCCGGGTACCGCTCCTCGAGGCCGGCCTCGACCTCTTTGACGAACCAGCTCTCCTCGGTCTCGCCGTCGGGCACGGGGAAGCGGGGCATGTAGTTGGCGCTGGTGTTGAACTCGACCTCACAGCGCTCGGCGATCAGCAGCGTGTTGTCACAGGCGTCGGGATGCTGCCGAAAAATCTGGCGCATCTCGGCCGGCGTACGGATGTAGTAGCCGTCGCCGTCGAACTTGAACCGCTTCGGGTCATCCAGCGTCGAGCCCGACTGCACGCAGAGCAGGGCTGCATGACTGTTCGAGTCATGCTGGTGTGTGTAGTGCGAGTCGTTGGTCGCGAGGAGCGGAATATCGAGGTCTTTCGCGATCCGCAGCAGGTCGGTCATCACCCGACGCTCGATGTCGAGACCGTGATCCATGATCTCGGCGAAGTAGTTCTCTTTGCCGAAGATGTCTTGGAACTCCGCGGCGGCCGCGCGCGCCGCATCGTATTGGCCCAGGCGCAACCGGGTCTGCACCTCGCCGGAGGGGCATCCGGTGGTCGCGATCAGGCCCTTCGAGTAGGTCTCCAGAAGCTCCCGGTCCATGCGGGGCTTGAAGTAGTACCCCTCCATCGAGGCCTTCGATGAGAGTCGGAACAGATTGTGCATCCCGGCTGTCGTCTCCGACAGCAGCGTCATGTGGGTATACGCGCCCGAGCCCGAGACGTCGTCGTCGCTCTGCTCGGGTGACCCCCACCGCACCCGCGACTTCTCGGACCGGTGCGTGCCTGGCGTCACATACGCTTCGATGCCGATGATCGGCTTGATGCCGGCATCCTTCGCCGCCTTGTAGAACTCGAAGGCCGCAAAGGTGTTTCCGTGGTCGGTGACGGCGATCGCCGGCGACCCCTGGGCTGCAGCCTCCTGCACCATCGCGCCGATCCGGGCGGCTCCATCGAGCATCGAATACTCGCTGTGGACGTGCAGGTGGACGAAGGAGTCGGACGCCATGCCGAGAGTCTACGTTCGGGCTCGGACGCCGGCTCGCCTGGCCCGCCGAGGCGGCTACGGTTGCCGTGTGCCAACTCCCGACTTCATCCTTGAGCTGCGCCGATTCGTCGGCACCCGCCCGCTCCCCCTCGTCGGCGTCACCGCTGTCATCATCCGCGGCGGTGAGGTCCTGCTGGGCCGTCGCTCCGATAATCACGCCCTGACCCCGATCACCGGCATCGTCGATCCGGGCGAAGAGCCGGCGGATGCCGCGGTGCGGGAGGCTGCCGAAGAGGCCGGTGTCGTCATCCGTGCCGATCGGCTCGCGTGGGTGCATCAGATCCCGAGGATCACCTACGCCAACGGGGACCAGAGCGACTACCTCGACCTCACTTTCCGGTGCACATGGATTTCGGGCGACCCGGTTCCCGTCGACGGCGAGATGACGGAGGTCGCCTGGTACCCGCTCGATGCCCTGGGCGACGTGGATGCCGACATGCGCGCTCGCATCGCTGCGGCAACGCCGGATCACGGCGAGGCTCGGTTCGTGACAGGCGGCAGCGACGCGCAGCCTCCCTCTGCCTGATTAAGTCCGGCTCGGCCGTCGACGCAGCGCCCTGACCGGTACCGACAATGGGCGGGTGGCCCTGCACCGACCCACCGTTGCCCTCGCCGTCTTCTGGATCGTCGGCGGGATCCTCGGCGCCATCGTCGCGTTCCTGCTCTACCTGGAGTACATCGGTCAGCTCACCGGCGCGGATGCGATCATCTCGTGTCAGTGGGGTGTGTTGGTCACGTGCGGCCCCAACCTGCTCTCCCCCGGCGGCAACATCCTCGGATTCAGCAACTCGATAGCGGGCATGGTGCTGTTCCTGGGCCCCGTCTACGCCGGCGTCAGCGAGCTGGCATCACCATCCGGCCTTCGTCGGTGGTACTGGCGGACGTACGGCATCTTCGTTGCCGGGGCGTTCGTTCTCGTGCACTACTTCGCATTCCAGAGCATCTTCGTCTACGGATCGTTGTGTCCCTGGTGCATGATCATCTGGCTCGTCACGATTCCGCTCTTCTGGTTCACCACAGGCTGGATGCTGCGCGACGGAGTGTGGACCGAAGCGCCTGCGGCGCGGCGCGTGGGAAGCGTGATCTTCTCGTGGGCGTTGCTTGCCACCGTGCTGGACTACGCTCTGATCGCGGTCACGGCCCAGCTGCGGCTCGATCTTCTCGGCAGCTTCTGAGGTCCTCGGAAGCTGCAGGGCTCAATCCAGCTCCTCGCCGCGGAGGATCGCGAGGGCATGAGCGAGATCAGGCGCATAGGGCGAGTCGAACGAGACCCACTCGCGGGTTGCGGGGTGCGCGAAGGCAAGCGTGCGCGCATGCAGCCATTGGCGGGTCAGGCCCAGCCGCTCTGAGATCGTGGGGTCGGCGCCGTAGAGCGGATCGCCGACGCACGGATGCCGGTGTGCTGCCATGTGGACACGGATCTGGTGGGTCCGCCCGGTCTCCAGGTGGATTTCCAACAGTGAGGCTCCGGGAAAGGCCTCGATGGTCTCGTAGTGAGTGATCGAGGGCTTGCCGTCGCGGGTGACCGCGAACTTCCAGGAGTGCGAGGGATGACGCCCGATGGGAGCGTCGATCGTACCGGCGAGCGGGTCGGGATGGCCCTGAACTACCGCGTGGTAGATCTTATCGACGGTGCGATCCTTGAACGCAGCCTTCAAGACGCCGTAGGCGTGCTCGGACTTGGCCACGACCATGAGTCCACTGGTGCCGACGTCCAGGCGGTGAACGACGCCCTGCCGCTCGGGTGCGCCGCTGGTCGCGATCTGGAACCCCGCAGCTGCGAGTGCGCCAAGCACCGTCGGGCCTTCCCACCCCACCGAGGGATGGGCTGCCACACCCGCCGGCTTGTCGACCACCACGATGTCGTCATCGTCGTACACGATGCCAAAACCCGGAACGACGACGGGGATCACCTCGGGCTCACGACGGTCGGTCCATTCGACCTCGAGAACGGTTCCCGCCGTCAGCCGGTCCGACTTGCCGAGAGCTCTGCCACCTTCACTGATGCCTCCGGATTCGGCGACCTCGGCGGCGAAGGTACGCGAGAATCCGAGCATCTTGGCGATGCCGGCATCGACCCGCGCACCGTCGAGGCCGTCGGGAACCGGCA
>NZ_DBHD01000136.1:0-8842 GCF_002296025.1 Microbacterium sp. UBA837 | reverse complement strand
CAGTTGCCCGAGAAACGACCAGTTCGCCGGGTGGCCGGGCATGGCACCGCGGATGCTGGCAGCATCGCGCAACTCGGCGGGAATGTCGGAGCCGGACTCCCCTGCTTCGATCAGCACCACATGGCGGTCGGGGTCCTCGCTCAGACGTGCCGCAAGGGCGCAACCAGCAGTGCCCGCCCCGACGATGACGGTAGTCACGGGTGCTCTCTCCAGGGTTCGCCCATCTTGCCGAACCCGTCATCGATAAGCACGAGGAGGTCGGCATCCGCGTGGCTCAGCCGCTGCTCGCAGGGCGCGAGAGACAAACCGAGGCAGGCCCAGGCGATTGCTTGCGGCTCCAGGGCATCTGCAGGCTGGCGCAGGCGGTCGGCGACGAGCTCAACGATGTCTGCGATTGTCGTCTCCTCGAACCCGCGCTCCAGAGACAGCACGAGAGCGAAGTGGCTGAGTTCGCCATGCGTTGTGGCGGGCGCTCGACCGATGCGCGGCCGACCCTCTGCCTGCGTGTTGCTCATCAGCTCTTCCATGTGGCACTGAGTGCCATTAGTATCGGCCACGACGAAGGTTTCGCCAAGGACGTGACGAAACCGCCTAGGAGGAGCATCCCATGGAGCCGACGAAGACCGCATCGGACGTCACCGCCTCAGAGGAAGAGGTCATCGTGTCGAGTTCGCTCGTCGAGGAGGTCTCGATCGACGGCATGTGCGGCGTGTACTGAGCCAGCCAGCGCGACGCCATGAATCGCGACACGGCCTGGCGGCTTAGCCCGCAGGTCTCGGTGCGCCCCGAGTCCTTTGGGGCGCTGCTCTATCACTTCGGAACGCGAAAGCTCTCATTCCTGAAAGACAGGACGTTGCTTGCGATCGTTCAGAGCCTCGATGGAACGGACAGTCTTCATGAGGCCTGCGACATTGCGGGCGTCGACCCTCGTGACCGCGAGCCGTACTTCGGTGCGCTCGAAACTCTCGCCGGCTCGGCGATGATCGAACAGAGAACGACATGACCCTCGTCGACGTCGCCCCGCCTGCTCGCCCGCTTCGACTGGTCGATCACTTCGAGCGCGGACTTGATGCGCCCATCTGCTTGACATGGGAACTCACATACGCGTGCAACCTTTCGTGCGTGCATTGCCTCTCGAGTTCGGGACGCCGTGACCCGCGTGAGTTCACGACCGACGAGTGCCGCGCCGTCATCGACGAGCTCGAGAGGATGCAGGTCGTCTATGTCAACATCGGCGGAGGAGAGCCGACAGTGCGAAGCGACTTCTGGGACCTGGTGGACTATGCGACAGCACACCATGTCGGCGTGAAGTTCTCGACGAACGGCATCAAGATCACGCCCGCGATCGCGACGCGTCTGGCAGCAAACGACTATGTTGACGTGCAGATCTCGCTCGACGGCGCGACGGCCGAGGTCAATGACGCAATCCGCGGTCCTCGTTCCTACGAGACCGCGATGCGTGCGATGCAGAATCTCGCGGATGCCGGGATGCGTGGATTCAAGCTCTCGGTTGTGTGCACGCGGACGAACATCGCCCAGCTCGATGAGTTCACGCCCATCGCCGACCGGTACGGGGCACAGCTGCGTCTCACCCTTGACGGGCAGGGTCGCCCTCATAACCGGAGCAGCGTGGGGGCAGGGTCGGAGCCACGCGCTGCGACTCGCGGAGGAGGGTGCCGATATCATCACGGTTGATCTCTGCGGCCCCGTGCCGAACTTGCACTATCCCCAACGCGGATATTGCGCTGGCCGTGAGGTCGGGGCTCTCGACCGTCGCATCGTCGCCGCGATGACAGACGTTTGGGACCGCGACGGCTTCAAGAAGGCCATCGACGACGGAGTGTTGGAACGCCGGTCCCGACGCGAGGTCGCTCGCAGCGCGCCTGTCGCGGCTGGACATTCTGCTGGAGGCGACCGGCGAGAAGGACGTCGAACTGGGCCGCGAAGTCGCGGCGAGAGCTCGGGGCCTGTGCCGCGTGATTCACGGATACCGGGATGTTTCGCCGGCCGTGAGCGAGATCTTCGCGGGCCGTTGAGTTCGCGAGGGAAAGAGGAGGACAGATGAACTGGTGGCCATGGCGACAGAACCCATGGTTCGAGACGGTGCTGGAAGCCCAGCGTCGCGCCAAGAAGCGGCTCCCGCCGTCAGTGTACGCGGCGCTGGTCGCCGGATCCGAGCGCGGCACGACGCCGAGGGATAACACGGATGCGTTCGCGGAGCTGGAGTTCGCCCCGCACGTGGCGGGCCATCAATCCGAGCGCGACCTGTCAACGACAGTGCTCGGCATCCCGATCTCGCTCCCGGTGCTGATCTCGCCGACCGGGGTGCAGGCGGTTGATCCCGAGGGCGAGGTGGCGGTGGCCCGTGCCGCCGCCTCTCGCGGCACGATCATGGGGCTCAGTTCGTTCGCGAGCAAGCCAGTGGAACAGGTCGTCGACGCCAACCCCAACACCTTCTATCAGCTGTACTGGACCGGCTCGAAAGAGCAGATGATCCAGCGCATGGACCGGGCACGTGCCGCCGGCGCGAAGGCGCTCATCGCCACCCTCGACTGGTCGTTCTCGGTCGGAAGGGATTGGGGAAGCCCGTCGATTCCGGAGAAGCTCGATCTGAAGTCGATGATCACCTTCGCCCCCGAGGCCATTCGTCGACCGGGGTGGACCCTCGACTTCCTGCGCACCAGACTGCCGGACCTGACGGCCCCGAACCTGCAACCCCCGAACGGCGCCGCGCCCACCTTCTTCGGCGCCTACCACGAGTGGATGCAGACCGAGCCGCCCTCGTGGCAGGACGTCGAGTGGCTGCGCAAGGAGTGGGGCGGCCCGTTCCTGCTCAAGGGCATCACCCGCGTCGACGACGCCAAGCGCGCCGTCGACATCGGGGCACACGCGATCTCGGTCTCGAACCACGGCGGGAACAACCTTGACACGACTCCCGCGACGATCCGATGCCTCGAGCCGATCGCGAACGCCGTCGGCTCGGAGCTGGAGGTCCTGCTCGATGGCGGCATCCGGCGCGGTGGCGATGTCGCGAAGGCGCTCGCACTCGGAGCCCGCGCCGTGATGATCGGTCGGGCGTACCTCTGGGGGCTCGCGGCCAACGGCCAGACCGGCGTCGAGAACGTCCTGGATCTGATGCGGATGGGGCTCGATTCCGCTGTCCTCGGACTGGGGCACTCTTCCATCGCAGAGCTCTCGCCGGCCGACCTGTGGATCCCACCGGACTTCTCCCGCACGCTTGGCGTGCCGGACGCGCCCAGGACGCCCCCGCGCCCGCGCCGGCGTCCCGCGGCATCCGGCACGGGGGAGGCAGCAGCTGCCACGGCATGATGGCAGCATGACTTTTTCCCGTCGCGGCGGGCCGGATCATGTCGCGGCCGGCTCGCCCCATCTGACGGAGCGCACGTGGCAGGAAGCCGGCGGCATCCTGGTCGTTCCGCTCGGCTCGACGGAGCAGCACGGCCCGCACCTCCCGCTCGACGTGGACGCGCGGATCGCCGCGGCCGTGGCCGACGAGCTCGTGCGACGGTGGGGCGCCGCCGGTCGAGATGCGAGCGCGGCACCGGTCGTCTCGTTTGGTGCGTCCGGCGAGCACGCCGGGTTCGCCGGAACGGTCTCGATCGGGACGGATGCCCTGCGGACGGTGATCGTCGAGATCGGTCGCTCGGTGAGCGACTGGGCTGATCGCATCGTCTTTGTCAACGGCCACGGCGGGAACGTGGATGCCGTCAGCAGCGCGGTGCGGCTTCTGGTCGACGAGGGTCGGGATGCCCGGTGGGTGCGGTGCGAGGCTGCGGATGCCGATTCTCACGCCGGGCGCACGGAGACCTCGATCATGCTGCATCTGGATCCCGGTGCCGTGCGGCTCGATCGGGCGGAAGCGGGCGACACTCACCCCCTCGCGACGATCCTCCCGGAGCTTCGTCGCGCGGGGGTCGCCGGGGTGTCGCCCAACGGGGTGCTCGGCGATCCGACGGGGGCTAGTGCGGACGAAGGCGCGGCGCTCCTGAGAGAGATGTGTGATCGGGCGTGGCGGCGTGCGGAACGGGACGAGTCGTGACGCTTCCCGAGGGGTTCGCGGTGCGGATCGGGCGCCACACCCGCGTCGTCGACGGCGGTGCGGTCTTGATCGGCGGGGCGCCGGCCCGAGTCGCTCGACTCACCGCCGCGGCGCGGCAGCGTGTCGCGGATCGCGAGGTCATCGTGACTGACATGGCCTCCGCTGCGCTTGCCGACTACCTGCTTGAGAACGGCCTGGCCGATCCTATCGTGGAACGTCTTCCTCCCGCCGATCTGTCTCAGCTTTCCGTCGTGATCCCTGCAATGGACCGGCCTGGCCTTCTCGCTCGGCTTCTGCCGAGCCTGCCGGAGGGGCTTGCCGAGGTGATCGTCGTCGACGACGGGTCCGAGGATCCGTCCGCCGTTGCGGAGGTCGTCGCGGCGGCAGGAGCGCGACTCCTCGTGCACGAGACGAACCTCGGTCCCGCGGCGGCGCGGAACACCGGCGCCGCGGGAGTGTCGACGGAGTACGTCGCGTTCGTCGACACCGATGTCGTGCTCGATCCGCAGTGCCTTCCCCTCCTGCTCCGACACTTCGCCGATCCGCGGCTGGCGCTTGCGGCTCCCCGCATCGTCGGGGTCGCCTCTTCGACGCCGACGTGGATCACTCGGTATGAGGACGCGCGCTCGTCGCTCGATCTCGGCGCCGAGCCTGCACCGGTCAAGCCGCAGACCCGGGTCGCGTGGGTTCCCACGACCTGCGTCGTCGTGCGGCAATCGATGTTGGGAGATGGATTCGACCCGCTTCTGCGCGCCGGGGAGGATGTGGACCTCGTCTGGCGACTCACGGAGGCCGGTCATCGGGTGCGGTTCGAGCCGGCGGCGGTGGCGCAGCACGAGCATCGCGCACACGCGAGACAGTGGCTCGCTCGAAAGTTCTTCTACGGCACCGGTGCGATGCCGCTCGCCGCGCGGCATCCGGAGCACATAGCGCCGGTGATCTTCGCACCCTGGAGCCTGCTGGTCTTCGTGGCAGCTGTGGCTCAGCGGCGCTGGTCGCTGCCCGTGATCGCCGTGACCCTCGGTGTCGTGATCGTGAGGATCTCCCGGCGCATCGGCCACCTGCGGTGTCCATGGCGGGAATCCGCGCGCCTGACCGGTAACGGTCTGCTCTCCGCGCTCGCCCAGGGAATCGCGCTGTTCGTCCGGCACTGGTGGCCCCTCGCTCTGGCTGGATCGGTGGTGTCGCGACGTGTTCGACGCGCGACCGTCGTTGCAGCCGTCGCGGACACGGTCTGGGAGTACGCGAGGCTGAGACCCCGACTGGACCCGGCGAGGTTCGCGGTCGCGCGCCGTCTCGATGATCTCGCCTACGGTGCGGGAGTGTGGTGGTCTTCGCTGCGAGGTCGGTCGATTCGCGCACTGGTGCCGTCGATCGTTCGCGCACAGCGTCCGCCGTCCCGGCCGCGTCCGAAGGAGTGAGGCCTTCGCGAACTAGGCTGGGGGGATGGCGGGGAGCAAGCGCGGCAAGGCGGCGCTGGATTTTCGCAACACTTCATTGGCCGATGCGCTCCAGACGCAGGACATGGCAGCTGTCGCCTTTGCCCTGCGGCACGGCCCGACAGTGGTGCCGCTCATGAAGCCGGGCCAGCGCGACAATCCGCTCGATGTCGGCGACGTGTGGACCTTTCGCGACCCGACCACCGGCCAGATCGCTCTCCTTCTCTTCAGCGACGCGGCAAACAAGCCGGCTACCCTTCCACCGGCTGTCGCGCTGATGCCGCCGGCAAGTCTCAAGACATTTCTCGGTGCACACCAGGATGAGATCACGACCGTCTTCTTTGATCTTGCGGGCCCCCATCCGATGCAGGCGAGCCCCGCCGACGTTCTTGCCGCTCTCGAGGTTCGTGCCGGCGACTGACACAGTGGTCTAGAAGCCCGATTCGTCGCTGTGGTTCTCCGGTGAAGCGCGACGCCCCGGCCGCACGGTGTGCAGGCTCAGGTCGCCGAGGGCGCCGCGCAGGTTCTTGGACCCCGCATCAACCACCGTGCGGTAGCCGAGACGCTCCGCCTCGGCTCGCCGCTGGGCTGCCTGCATCACGGGTCTGATCTCGCCGGCGAGGCTCAGCTCGCCGATCGCTGCAGTTCCCTTGGCGAGGGCCGTTTCGCTCACGGCATTGGCAACGGCAACGGCGATGGCGAGATCCGCAGCGGGTTCTGCCAGGCGCACTCCACCGACGGTGGAGACGTACACGTCGTGGTCGCTGACGACGATGCCCGCTCGGCGTTCGAGCACGGCGAGCACCATGGCAACCCGTGAGGCCTCGACGCCGTTGACGATGCGGCGGGGGTTCGGGGCCGAGGTTTTGATCGTGAGCGCCTGCACCTCGACAGGTAGGGCCCGGCGACCTTCCATCGCGATCGTGACACACGTCCCGGCGACCGGGTCGCCGTGACCGAGGAACAGCGCGCTCGGGTCTGCCACTTCCTGGATGCCGTCGCCGGCCATGTCGAAGCATCCGACTTCATCTGTCGGACCGAACCGGTTCTTCAGGGCTCGAACGAAGCGCAGCGAGCTTTGGCGGTCGCCCTCGAAGTGGCAGACGACATCGACGAGGTGTTCGAGGATGCGGGGGCCGGCGATCGAGCCGTCCTTGGTCACATGCCCCACGATGATGACCGGCAGGCCGCGTTCCTTGGCAACGCGGATGAGGGTCGAGGCCACCTCGCGCACCTGCGACGGGTGACCTGCCGCGCCCTCGTGCATCGCCGACGAGACGGTTTGCACCGAGTCGACGATCAGCAGGCTCGGCTGTACTTCGTCGACGTTGCCGAGAATCGTCGCAAGGTCGGTCTCACTCGCAAGGTAGAGCTCGTCGTGCAGGGCGCCCGTGCGCGATGCCCGCAGTCTCACCTGCGCGACGGACTCCTCGGCGCTTGCGTAAAGAACACGGTGACCGGATGCTGCGGAGTGCGCCGCGACATCCAGCAGCAGCGTTGACTTTCCGACCCCCGGTTCGCCGGAGAGCAGGATCGCCGCACCGGGGACGAGGCCGCCGCCGAGCACGCGGTCGAACTCACCGATACCCGTCGTGCGACGGGGCGCGTCGGATGCCGACACCCGCGTGATCGGTTGCGCTGCCCGATCCGAACTCGGCGCCGTCGGGGCGAGCGTGCGCACGATGCCGGTCTGCTCGGCTGCCTCGACGACAGTTCCCCACTGCTGGCATTCGCCGCAGCGGCCGACCCATTTGACCGTCGTCCATCCGCACTCGGTGCACCGGTACGGGGCGGCGGTCGTTGGGCGTTTGGCCATGCGATCAGGCTAGCCGCGGCATCCGACACCGCCGCCCGGCGCGCCCTCGCCTGTGGCTAACTCCTCACATCGGGTGGTTGTGCGCACTGACGGGCGGCGTCGGGGGCCCGGGACACCGCAGATTTGAGGAGTTGGCCCCGGACACCAGCGACGGATGCCGCGGATCAGTCGGCCGCGAGGACTGCCTCGCCGACGACCTGCTGGGTCAGTGGAACCGAGTAGGCCATCAGGGCGCCGGCCTGCGCGTCGCGGAAGATCCGCTGGATCGGTGAGCTCAGCAGGAAGCTGCCGCCGCCCCCGACGCGGAGCGCCTCGGCCGCTGCCTGCTTGGCAACCTCGTTCGCGAGCATCTTCGACTCGGCCGCGGCAGGCATCGCCTCGTCGGACCGCTCGTCGGCAAGCCACGCGACGCGCTCTGCGGGCGGACGGTTCGCACGAGCGAGTAGGACACGATGCCGGGGTCGTGATACTCGGTGCTGTGCAGGATGCGGCTGCCACTCGCGCCGATACCGATGACCTCCAGCGTCATGACCGGGGTGCCCTCGGGCTTTTCGAACAGGTCGGCGAGCTCGCCCGAGAGCGTCACCACGCCGGGGGTTGTCACCTCCCACACGACCGGCTCTCCCCACACCCGTGCCGCGAAGGTGAAGACGGACTCGCTCGGGTCGAACTCCGCGGGCAGTTCGTCCGGAATCGGCACCGTGTCGTCGGCGATCATCGCGACGGCGCCATCCGCCCGCCACCGCTTTCGGACGGCCAGTCGAGTCGTGTCTGCAGGCCGTTCCATCACGGCGCCGATCTCAGCGCCCAGGGGCAGGGTGCGGGACTCGAGCACCTCCACCTCGGCGTGGTAGCCGAGTCGGTCGAGGAGCTCGGTGTGTTCGAACTGCTCCTCCAGGCGGACGCTCAACCGCAGCGCGATCGGATCCACCGTGGTCACCGTGCCCTGTCGCCGCCGCACGATCCCCTGCGCCTCGAGCTGGGCCATCGCGTTGCGCAGTTGCTGGCGACTGCACTCCAGGCGCGCCGTCAACTCCAGTTCCCCGGGCAACGGGGCCCCGAGCGCCGCCGCCTCGCGCACGTAGCGCAGGAGCCCATGCTGGACGCGCATCGTGTCCGCGTCGCCACCCGGGCGTGGCAGCGGGAGGTAGGTGGTCACGGGTTCTCCTCACACGGACGCGTTCGCAGTGGGGCTGACCACACGCTATCGGTCCGCCACGGCATCCGTCGCCAACTCAGCAGGACCGGCGCCATCGGCCCGCTCCTGCTGTGCCGAGTCGCCGAAGTTCCGCCGATCGTGAGGAGTTAGCGACGCCTGCGGGAGCGCCCGATCCAGGTCAGCGCAGGGAGGTCGCCACCTCGCGCAGGGCGTCGGCGGAGCGGCGCAGCAGGGCGAGTTCATTCAGAGAGAACGGTGTCTCGCGGATCGGGAACGCGCCGCGGGAGTTCACGATCGAGGGCACGGAGAGAGCGACGCCATCGATCCCGTGGAAGTCCTTCAGTACGGTGCTCACCGGCAGGACCGCG
>NZ_DBHD01000185.1:0-20557 GCF_002296025.1 Microbacterium sp. UBA837 | reverse complement strand
TGGACTCGAACCAAGAACAACTGAGGGGCTCTGGCTCTCCGGGATGCTCCGTGCAAACCTGCTCGATCCGCGTATTCATGCGGTTCTTACGCTCTTAGTCTACGGGTTGTCGCGGGTTGATACGACCTCATTCGGACCCCGCAGAGGGGTTTAAGGCCCCGTTTCGGACCCTGCTGGAAGGCCCGTCATGAACGTCAGGGCAGTCGGCGAGGCAGCAAGCGCATCGGTCGAAACCGTGCTCGGCAAGATTTGCGACGCCGTCGCAATTGCAGCCCTCGACTCGGCACTGGCAGGCGGGCTCACTTGTCATCGCGGTGGCACTTCTTCGAAGAGTGCATCGTGAATCCCGACGCAAGTAGCGTGACTCATCGTTCGATCCGAACGACGGCCCCCAGCGTTCTCAGCTGATCATTCATGGATACAATCCGATCACACATACCGCGGTTGTGTGCGGTTTTTATCCGAAGCCGACCGGCTGGCAGTCATCTTCTTCGGCAGCGACAGCCGCGACGACGCGGATTGAACCAATACTGTTCAACAGAAACCATAACAGGTATGCTGTATCTGTGATAGATTCTGCTGATAAGAGGTGGTGATGGACATCGCGACGCTACCCGATCTACTGCGCTACGGCGATCTGGAACCACAGGGTCTCACGCGCCATGGCCTCGATCGATTGATCGACTCCGGCGAGTTCGAGCGCATCGCGCCTGGACTCTTCCTCAGATCCGGGCTCGCAGACGACACAACGGCAGCGTGGATCGCCATCGCGGCCAAGAGACCCGATGCCACGCTGTGTCTCCTGACGGCACTGTCGTTGCACGACCTGACCGACGAGATCCCAGCTCGAAGCGACATCGCCATTCCCCGCGGCACGCAACCGGTCACCGTTCACCATGCACCCATCGCCTGGCACCGCTTCGACGCAGACACGTTCAGCATCGGGCGCACCGAGCATGCGCTGCCGGATGGATCATCCATCGGCCTCTACTCCGCCGAGCGGACCCTCATCGATCTGTTCCGCCTGCGTCACGCATGGGGCAGCGACCTCGCCATGGGCGCACTCAAGCAGTGGTTGCGCGAGCGCGACAACAGCCCCGGTTCACTGGTCACGATGGCCGAGGACTTCCCGAAGGCACGCCCCGCGATCCAGCAAGCCTTGGAGGTTCTGCTATGAGTCCAAACCCGCAGCACGGGACTTCGGCGGGCGACGCGACCATCGCGCTCCGAAAACTCGCCCGGCAAACCGGCGGAGACGTGCAGGAGCTAATGACCCTGTACGCGCTCGAAGGGCTGCTGGCACGCATTGCGAGCTCTGAGTACCGCGATGACTTCGTTCTGAAGGGCGGTGTGCTGCTCGCCGCTTTCGCCGCACGCCGTCCAACGAAGGACATCGATCTGCAGGCAACGCGGCTCACCGATGATCCGGACGAGGTCGCCGAGCGCGTCCGCGCCATCGCGAGGCTAGAGCTTGCCGACGGCCTCGTGTTCGATCCCGCGAGCGTCACCGCGACAACGATTCGTGACGAGGACGAGTACGCCGGGGTACGGGTCAAGCTCATAGCAACGCTCGGCACTGCCCGGCTGACCGTCGGAATGGACGTGAACTTCGGTGACCCTATCTGGCCGGCGCCCCAGCTCATCGAGCTGCCTCCTGTCACCGATCTCGGGCTCCCGCCAGTGACGCTACTGGGCTACCCGCTGACGATGGTGCTCGCTGAGAAGCTCGTCACCGCCGTCGACCGCGGCGCTGCAAACACTCGCTGGCGCGACTTCGCTGATGTCTACACGCTCATCCGGCTCCACTCGGTCGATGCAGGGGAACTCCGCACATCGATCGAGACCGTCGCTGAGTACCGCAAAGTCACACTTGCACCCCTGTTGCCCACCCTTGCGTCGATGAACGAACGGGCTCAGCAGAAATACCGTGCGTGGCGCACCCGTGCCCACCGCGAAGGCGAACTACCCGCGGCGTTTACCGACGTACTCGCCGCGGTCGCAGGCTTTGCGGATCTGGTGCTGTCCTCTACAGCGAGAGGCCAATGGAATCCCCGCCTCCATGCATGGGAGTGAGCGGTCGGCGAGGAGCTAGGAAGATTCACGCCACGCAGCGGCTTCCTGTTCTCCGATTAGCTCTCGCCGCAGCGCCTGATCTATCAGAGCTTCCCATCGGTCAGGCGGCATCCGATCCCGCATGTCTCCCAGCGCCCGCCGAACGGTCGTAGCTGGGACGTCCTCGTAGCGAGTGAGATCTTCATCGGGAACGTCAGGCCGGTTCTCCAGCTCCATCCACTCCGGCAACTTGCGTCGCACACGGCGACGCGTGCCCACACGCACCTTCGGCGGATTGAACTGCCCAAGCCCGAGCAGATTGAGCACGGATTCACGGTGCAGAAAGGCCCCTTCCCCGGCAAGAGCCACGGCAATCATCGGCTCGGTGAACGAGGTCGTCGGCACGTCGCGATGTGTGTAGACACCCTGCCCGCACCCGCGGAGCGCACCGCGGGCGGCAAGCTTTCGCACCTCGACAGCGGGCACGCCCGCATCCCTCGCCTCGGTGACGGTCACCACGCCGTTGCGGGTCGCGGCAATCTCCCATAGATCACGTCGATACCCCATAGCTTTGCCTCCTGGCGTAAACGTACTAATAATGGTACCCTATTGACGCAGATCGCAAGGCCCCAGTGCCATTAGGACGGCCGCGTCGTCGATCACAGGCCGGTTAGTGCAGCCTGATCCAACAGGCGGTTTGCGGCTCACCTCTGGGATGGGAGACTTAATGATGATGGAAGCAGACGTGATCGGCATTGGCTACGAAGGCCTGGACCTTGAAGCACTCATCTCACGACTGCGCCTGAGGGGCGTCACGACGGTCGTGGATGTTCGCCTGAACCCAATCTCTCGCAAACGTGGCCTATCGAAGACCGCACTTCGTGAGCGGCTCATCCGCGAGAACATCGGATATGAGCACCTTCCGGCGCTCGGGAACCCTCGCGACAACCGAGAGGGCTTCGGGCAGCTCGAAGGTACTGAAGCTCGTCACGCACGCGAGAAGTTCAGAGAACTCCTGGACACAGCCGCAGCGCGCACAGCGATGGACCACGTTCTCGAGCTTGCTGAAGCTGGTACGGTCGCACTGCTCTGCTTCGAGCATGACGAGACCCGCTGCCACCGCGAAATCGTGCTCTCAGAACTCCGGGCCCGACTCGTCACCGCCTAAAAGAGCGTCGCGCCGTAGTCGGCCTCTCGTCTTGGACGATAGACACCCAGCACCGAGAAGTTCTTCCGTTTGACGATGTCGCCAAAGTTACCGACAAAGAAGTACGTCCGAACCTTCTCGTTCCACATCTCGGTGTGGAACTTCTGGACGATGATTGCCTTCAGCTCATCATCTGATTTGAACCGATGGTGGTACTGGAGCGCACTCAACTCCATGTCGAGGATCCGTGGCTTGTGGCCTTTGCAGGTCTCGCTCATACACAGATAGTCGTAATGCACCTTGTACCGTGGGGCCACAAGGATCGGAGTCTTATCCACTTCACCGAAGATGTCAGGCTGGCTCATCACCGCAGTCATGCTCGCAACCTGGGTTTCGGTCCACGGGCCGTGGTTCTCGAACTTCAGCGCCCTGAGTTCGCGCACTTCCACGAGGCCCAATGACTGGGCATTGAGATCAGCCTCAACACCAGCGCGAAGCTCACACATGGTCGGGCCGATGAGTTGGTTCAGTATCAAACCACGAGCATCCATGGGATAGGTCTTGAAGTCGCCGCCCTTCTTCTGCCGCGACAGCGTCTCCCAGTTCGGACGGAAGCTCTCGGTGCGTGCATCCTTCGTCGAACGGACGAGATCGACCTCGATGACTTCGAACTTCTTGAACTGCTGGTCAGTATCTAAATGACGGAACGCCACAGGATAGATACGCACCCACGATCCAGTTCCGTCCTCGTGCAAGCGGACACCGGCGACACACACGGTGTCGCCGTACGACTTCGATGGCTCCGGCGATGCCTTCACCGTGATGAGCACGCGCGCACGTTCACTCCGCATCTCTCACGTCTCCTTGCTTGCGGACAATCTTAGGTTGCGGCGACGACATCGAGTTCGGTGCGAAGCACCTGAATCTTGACGCCTATGCCGTCCGGACAGCCTGATCCTCACGCATCGCCTTGTATTCCGCCCAGATCTGATCAGCACCCTTTTCTTCGACCAGCCGCTGGATGCGATCGATCGCCTTCTGCGAGTATCGCTGGTATCGCGCTTTACCGACTGCCACCTCCTTGTGGCAGTCGGTATCGGATTTGAGACCTGCCACGGCTATTGCCGCGGTGGCCCCTGACCCCTGATCTTGGACACGCTGATTCCAGCACGGCGCTGGGGAAGCGAGAATCCAAGGGATGGCTAGGAAGAACTACACGGACGATTTCCGTCAGCGGGCGGTGGATTTGTATGAGTCCACGCCCGGTGCGACGTTGAAAGCGATCGCAGCGGATCTGGGGATCTCCCGGGGTGCGCTGCGGGAGTGGGTTGAGAAGCTCGGCACCGGTGCGACGACCGCATCGACGTCGGTGCCGGCGTCGGGGCGGTCGGAGTCGCAGGCGGCGCGGATCGTCCGCCTCGAGGCCGAGCTCGCGGCCGCGGAAGCCGAGAAACGCAAGCTGGAGACGGAGCGGGACATCCTCCGCCAGGCGGCGAAGTATTTCGCCGGGGAGACGAACTGGTGAACCGCTTCCAGTTCGTCGAGGACCACAAGGACGCCTACGGCGTGAAGCGGTTGTGCGAGGTCATCGAGATCGCCAGGTCGTCGTTCTACGCCTGGCTCGCGGCGGCCCCGGGACGGGCTGCGCGAGCGGCGGACGATGCGGCGCTGGCGGCGCGGATTCGTGTCCTGCAGGACCCCGATCAGGGTGGCGATCGCGCCTATGGGGCACCGCGCATCACCGCCGACCTCAACGACGGCGTCCCGGCCGCCGAGCGGGTGAATCACAAGCGGGTCGCCCGCGTGATGCGCGAGAACGACCTCGCCGGGATCCGGCTGCGCCGACGGGTGAAGACGACGATCCCGGACCAGTCCGGGAGGCGCTTCCCCGACCTCATCGGGAGGGACTTTTCCATCGGTGAGCCAGGCCGCCGGTACGTCGGCGATATCACCTACCTGCCGATCGCGGACGGGTCGAACCTCTACCTCGCGACCTGCATCGACCTCGGCTCCCGCAAGCTCGCCGGTTGGCAGGTCGCCGACCACATGCGCGTAGGGCTCGTCGAAGATGCGCTGCGCGCCGCGGCCCGTGATCGCGGGTCACTGGCCGGCGCGATCTTTCACAGCGACCACGGCAGCGTCTACACCTCGAAGGCCTACGCCGAGCTCTGCGAGCGACTGAAGGTGACGCAGTCCATGGGTGCGGTGGGGTCGAGTGCCGATAACTCCCTGGCGGAGAGCGTCAACGCCGCGCTGAAACGCGAGCTCCTCGAAGGCGCTGCAGCGTTCCCCGACCAGGCCACCGCCTACCGGGCTGTGTTCCGGTGGGCCAACCGTTACAACACCCGTCGGCGTCACTCCGCGATTGGCCACGTGAGCCCGAACGCCTACGAAGCCGCCTACGCGGCGACCGCGTCAGCTACCCTCGCGGAAGCGGCATAACCGAAACGACACCGTGTCCACGATCGAGGGTCAAGGCCCGGTCGTCTTCGAGCGATTCAGGCCCACTTTCTGCGCAAGCTCAGCATGACCAAGATTGTAGAAACCCAGGAGGTCGACCTTGTGCACAGCCACCACCGATGAGCTCGCCGTGCCCTCGGGCACTAGAGTTACCGGCACCCCCTCCTTCTTGGTGATCCGCAGCCCCATCTGTGGCCCACTACCATCCGTGCTGAAGCTGATGGAGCCGATGCCGGGGAAGATATCAGCGAAGGTCTCACCTGCAACAAGACGCTGGCCGAGGCGCTGAAGCTCGCCATCTCCCGGCTGCAAAGGATCGCCCCGCAGTGCGCCGTCGACGATCGCAATACCCCGCAGCTTGGCTGCTGCCTCAGCCCGCTTACGCCGTCCTGGCGCCAACAGCTCACGCACGGTCTCGACCTCCGATGAGAACATTGCCAGAGGATCGGTCAGCACCACTGTCGAGACCGGGAGAACACGTTCCGGCATGACCGCGCCCAGGTCTTCCGAGAAGACATCTCTCAGGATGTCTCGGAACAGAGTGACTCCCGACTGGGCATGAAAGTAGAGCTGACTTTCGGAAAGCTCAACGAGGTGATGCTGCGCAGCGTCGCGGAGTCCGTTGATCGTCTGAAGGACCAGCGCCTGCTCTTCCGTGATGAAGTTGAGATCCGAGAGCGCCTTGCGGACGCATCGATCGAACCCGATGGTGTTCTTCTCCCTCGGCTCCCGGATCTTTCCGCCCTTCGCGAGAATCGCCGCCTTGAGCAGCATCTCGAATGAGTGATCGGCAAAGATGAGAACCGCCTCACTTCGACCAATATCGGTCACCCGGTTGAAGTGATCGATTGACAAGAGCAGCGAGTTGACCGCCTTCTCTTTCAGGAGCCTTGCTTCCTTGCGCATCAGCTCAGCTCCTCAGCGGTGAAGAGGGAGCCCGCAAGGACGCGCTCGAGGAGTTCTGCGGCGCGCGGGGTGAGGTCGACGGTGTGCTGCAGGATGCCGACGACCAGGAGCAGTTCGTCCGTGAATGCCCACTCGTCGTAGGTGATCGCGTCGAGCGGGCTGGAGGTGCGACCCTGGCGTTTCGCCATGCGATAGCCAAGCCACTTCTGCAGCGGCTTCATGCCGGAAACCTCGAAGTCCCATACCTCGGGCGAGACCGGGGCGATGGCACCGTTACCGACGGTCAGCGTCTGCGATGCGGCATCGTAGCCAAAGCGCTCCGGTTTGCCCGTGATCTTCGCGACCTCGGCGGCAGGGCCGAGCGGGATCGGTTTGTTTGTGTAACGCTCGCCCCAGGTGTGCCAGGCGAGCAGTTCCTTGCCGAGCGTCGCGACCGCGCCGAATAGCGCACGATCCTTCGTGATCGGCAGGTGCACTGGGCCGGCGGCGACCGCAAGCTCCTCGGCGAAGCGCTCACTGAACGCGGCGGTGCCGCCGATCCCGTAGAGGTACTGCACGATCTCCTCCGGGCTGATGCCCTCACCGAGCGCCTCTGCGAGTCGATCGAGAAGGACCGGGCCGAGGTTCGGATCGGTAGCCTCCTTGTCTCGCCACATCGGAAAAACGTCCTTAGCTCCGCGGTTCTTGAAGTGGTCTAAATCCGGAACGTAAGGCGTCGCCGTGAGCACCGGGCCGTGGCCGAGCGTCGTCGAGGTTAACGTAGTCAAGTAGATCTGCTGATCACTGCGAACTGCCCAGAGCTCAGGTCGGGGGTAATCCGCAAGTCGGGCATCCGCAATGACGAACTGCCGGTCGAAGCTGCGGTACCCGTACGGTTCGATCGACTCCGGGGCGTCGCCAGGCCTAACGCTTCGCAGTGCCGCAAGCCGCCCTGTCGATCCGAGCGCGGCCGGAGTCGAGTCGAGGGTGCGGTCACGGCTAACCTTCATCGCTGTCACCCTGTCCTTCGCAGACAGCAGTGCCTCCCATCGTCGCCGCAGTACGTCGGCGGACTGGCTGATCGGCCACGTTCGCTTCACCTGGGATCCACTGTGCGACCACGGCATGAGATCGTCGAGGCTCGGCCAGTCGGCGTAGGCACCGCTCGCCGCGGGTGCGAGCGAGTCGAGGTGCTTGCCTGGCACATCGACGAACTCAACATCGCCGAAGTCGCGCTCCAGCCAGTCAAACTTGTCTGCGCGGCTGCCGCTGACCCGCGCAAAGTGCACACGGCAGTTACGGCTCTTCGACGTGTTACGGGTGCCTGTGGACCGCACCCCGATGCCGATCGCGACAGGTGTGAGGATGTCGAAGACGTTCTCCTCCGTGTTCGCCCCGCGGCCTTCGCCGCCGAGGTCGATCACGTAGAAGTCGTCGAACACGTCGCGAAGGTGTGCGCGGAGCCCGCTCATCGACTTGCCGCTGAGATACGACGACGCGGTGATCATCGCGACGATGCCGGGGCCGTCACCGAGGTCCTGCGTCGCCTTCCAGGTGGCCCAGCGCCAGAAGTAGACATAGTCGTTGTAGAGATTCTTGATGTGGACGCCCTGCCCGGCGTCTGTCATCGGCTTCGTCAGGTCGTTGATGAGCGGCTTGATCTGACCGGAGCCGTACCGCACGACACCACCGCCGCGCTGCTCGCCCGCGGCCGTGCCCTGCTCACGGTTGTAAGGGGGGTTGCCGATGACCACGGTGAAGCGCTCCCGCGTCTTCAGCGTGTCGGCCCGCTCCGCCTCGACAGCGATCGGGTCATCCTCATCTTCGTTCCAGAGACCAGTGTTCCCCCCGAGAGCAGGGTGCTGCAGCGTGTCCGAAAGCAGGATCGTCGGCTCGATATCTTCGATCCCGGAAGCGTGGCCCTCAACGGCAAACTTCAGATGCGCGATCGCATAGGGAGCGAGCATCAGCTCGAAGGCATGCATTGCCGGGGCGACATGCTCCTCGAAGTGCTTCGACCACCCTTTGTCGTTGCCGTTCGCAGCGACGTAAGACTCGCGTGCGACGCGGATCCACTCCATGAGGTAGGTGCCGGTGCCGGTCGCCGGATCGACCATCGACACGAACGGTCGGTCCGGCACGGTGTCGTCGGGAAGGATGATACCGAGGTTGCGGCACACCTCTGACCATGTCGCCGGGTCGGCAATCCCAAGCGGCAACCTAAATGTCGTCTTGAGGATGTGGTCTACGGCGCGCGTCATGAACCTAACGACCGGGAGTGGTGTGTAGAACGCACCCGCATCCATCCGCTGTCGACTGTCGTACTGCTGAAGGAACTGCTCGTAGAGGAACACAACCGGATCCATCTTCCGATCCTTCGAGCCGAAGTCGGCGAGGAGCTCCTCGATATCGGTTTTCGCGAGTTCACCTGCCAGCTCCCCGAGGCCGAGCTCGTCGACGTCGAGCTCGCCTGCGGTCTGCTCGCGGAACCGGGCGTAGATCGAGTCGAGCAGCTCGTTAGAGAAGCGGATGCCGAGCAGGGGGCGATCTCCGGCGAACAGCTCCGGATGCGTCACGCGTGCCGACAGCAAGCCGTACACCATCGTCTGGGCATAGACATCGGCAAACTTCTTGTGATCGAGATCCGGGAGTAGGCGCTCCTGGAACTCGCCCAGGAGAGTGCGCATCGGGCCGCCTTCGGTTTCGACGTCCAGCAGGTCGAGCACTTCTTCCCGCAGCTCGCGCGCGACCTCAGCCATCCGTGCCGCAAGCGATGCGGCCGACCGGATCGCGCCCCGGTAAGCCCCGAAGCCTGCAGTTCTCGATAGGCCGGTCGTGAGTGCCGGCCCACGGTCGCCCCAGACGAGCTCCGGTACGCCGCGCTCGGCGATCAACTCCAGTCGCGCCGGCGTCGATCCGGTCGACCAGGATAGGGAGCGCAGCACACGGCGGCCGTCCTCACGGCCGACACCGATCGCATGGATCGAGTTGTCCTGCGGCGAGATGGCGAACACGAGGACACGGTCCTCCTCCCACGCCGGTCGCCGACCGCTACGGGTCTTACCGCCCGGTGTCTTCAGGAAGCGCTCGATGATGCGACGAACGGCCGCCACCGGGAGGCGCTTGCCATCGAACTGTAAGACCAGGATGCCGACCTGCTGATCGGTGACGATGTTCAACTGATGGATGCGGATGGGACCGACCTTCTCCGGATCGAGGTCAAGCTCGGCCGGACTCCAGTCGATCGGCAGGTCGTCCCATTCCAATCCGCTCGGAATCGGCCACTTCAGACCGTAGATCAACAAGTCCGCGAAGGCCTGCAGCGAGGAGCCGGCTTTCTTCAGGTATTCGGTGATTGTCGACATCAGCGAAGCTCCATCCAGGCCACGGTCCGTGGTGCGGGTGCGTCGAGCGGGAGCTGCACGTTCTTGCGGTACCGCTTAGCCTGCTCGCGCTCGGCGGCGCGCAATGCCTGAGACGCCGCCGCAGTGGGGCCAAGCATTGCGATCGTGGCATCGCTGCGAATCAGATCGGCGATCTCAGCGACACCTTCGCTCTGCTCTCCATCGCGATCCAGCACCCACACCACCTGGGGTCGGTCGAGCGTCCAGTAGCCGGGACCGTCCTCGGTCTTCACATGCGTCGGCACCTCGCGGCAGGCAAAGACGCCCTTCTCGGGGCAGGACTTACCGGTGCCTATGCCGCGCGGCAAAGCTTCGATCCGATCGGCGAGGCCTGGGTCGGCGGCGATGAGCTCCTGGTACTCGAGACGAAGCTGCTCCAGCGGGCTCAGCTCCCCCTCGTACTCGTCCTTGAAGGCCTGCAGCACCTTCACGTCGTCGAGCATGTCGTCGGCGTGCAGCAGCTTCCCGCCCGGGATGCCCAGCGTCTTCGAGATGAGGAGGATCTTGCCCTCGACCCGGCCATGCAGAGCAAGCAACCGTTCGATGTCATCCGGAGGGAGGAAGTTCCGGATGCGGATCTCCTTCCGCTCTTTGATCCGCGCCTCCACCCTGCCAGTGATCTCATCCTCCTGAACCTGGCTGCGCCGACGGTCGACACGGCCGATGCGTTGGATGAGCCGAACCGGATTCCAGTGCAGGTCGTAGTTGACCAACAGTGTGCCGTCCTGGAGGTTCACACCCTCAGCGAGCACGTCAGTTGTGATGAGGACGCGCAACGGCGCCTGCTTCGCCCGGTCGGCGGGCGAGACCCGATTGTAGACCGGGGCGAAGCGCTCAATCATCGCCACCCGGTCCGCGGTGCGTGAGCCGTCCAGTCGATCGACATCCGCGATACCGTCAGCGAGAAGACGCTCATGCAGGTACCGCGCTGTATCGGCGAACTCGGTGAAGATGAGAACCTTCTGCTCGCGGAACTGCGGGTCGAAGACAGGGTGGGCACCAAGGGGTTGAGCAGGGTCGATCAGAGTGCGGAGCTGATCATACTTGTCGTCGCCGCCTTCGGCCACGAGAGACAGCTCAAGGAAGATGCGGAGCTGGTCGAGATCGTCGAACGCGGAGTTCCGCATCTCATCGAGTTTGTACTCGGCGGGGTCGAGGGCCAGCTCCAGCTCGTCGAACTCCTCCGCAGTCAGATCGCTCACGTCGATGATGTCGGTAAACTCCCGAGTGGGTCGGAACTGGTCGTGCACCCGTTTGCGCAAATCCCCATAGGTGCCCGTCCAAGTCTGCAGGCGCTCCTCGGCAGCCTCGTCGCCAGCACTGTTCATCGCCAGCCAGTCGAGCACCTTCGTCGTCAAGTCCAGGCAGGAACCGGCGAAGGCCGCGATACTGCTCTCAAACCGCTTCAGGAAGATCGTGCGGATCAGCGCCACAACCTGCTGCTGTCGATTCTGGGCGCGGGTATCAACGTCCGGATCCTTGGAAAAGGCCAAAGGATAGTACATTGGCAGCGCGAAGAGCGGGGCGCTGCGTTGGAAGGCAGACTCAATCTCGTCCATGAGTCGCCCATAGTGCCCGCTCAGGCTGTACGGCACGACCTCTGGCTTCTGTTGTTCCGGGAAAAGCACATCCGGGCCACCTGCCGCCTTCGAACTCTCCTTCGCGTACTTGCGGGTGTTCTGCCACACGATCGCCTGGAGTAGCTTGTCCTGCCGCAGCAGATCATCGAAGTCGGTGAGGTCTAC
The DNA here is from genome assembly GCF_002296025.1 of Microbacterium sp. UBA837. Classification (NCBI taxonomy): domain Bacteria; kingdom Bacillati; phylum Actinomycetota; class Actinomycetes; order Micrococcales; family Microbacteriaceae; genus Microbacterium; species Microbacterium sp. UBA837. The sequence goes on along the minus strand of NZ_DBHD01000185.1, from coordinate 8,864 downwards.
TGGTGCCCCGCTGATCGCGGCCTGAGACCGAGCCATGAAGAAGGCGCGCTCCACCCCGGAGAGGTAGGCGGTGAGACCGCTGATGCCGAGCGATGTGAAGTAGCCTTCCTGCATCCCAGTAAATAGCTCAGCCTGGTGAGCAAAGTCGAGCAACGAGTTGTTGATCGGCGTCGCCGTGAGCAGGAACACGGTCTTGCCCTCGCACAATTCCTGCACTTTCCACCAGCGCGAGTCCGTGGGACCGTGGTTGCGGAAGTTGTGCGCCTCGTCAATGATCACCACGTCAACGCGATCCTTCAGGCGAGCAACCCGCTCGGCGGCATCCTTACGCTGGAAGTCCGTGTGCGCCATAATCCGGACGTTCGTGAACTCGCCGTCGAGGAACGGTAGGCGCTCCTGCAGCTCCTTGCGCCAAACGGCATCCTCGGCGGTCTTCGTCGCCAAGATGAGCACGTTCTGATGCTTGCGCACCGAGTAGTACTCGGTGAGCATCAGGCCAACGAAGGTCTTGCCGAGTCCGACACCGTCGGTGAGGAAACCGCCCTTCCACGCCTGCGCCATCGACAGCAGGCCATGAAATGCCTCTTGCTGATAGGGCGCGAGGGTCGGGTAGATCTTCGACTCGCTCGTCTCCCACTCCCGATCCGGCGTATCCACCGACTGCGTGAGTGTCTGCAGTGACTTCATCCACACCTCGAACGGGGTGAACTCGCGGATATTGTGGTCGAGCACCTTGAGCAGCTCGGCCTGAACCGGAATCGAGTCTTCCCAGTGCTGGTCGTACCATGTCTGCAGTTCGCGGACCTCCACCCCGCCAAAGCGGACATTCAGTTCGACGTTCTGTGTTAGGCCCGGCTTCGTGAAGTTCGAGCTGCCGACCAGCGCCGCCGAGCCGACGACCGACAGGCGACCGTGGGTGATGTACGCCTTCGCGTGGAACTTCTTCTCCCGATAGGTGCGGATTTCGATCTTCCCGTCGCGAATCGCCTGGACGACCGCCGGGGCGCCGGTCAGCAGCGGGTCGCCGTCGGCGCGCTCGACCTCGATCGAGTGGTCGAGCGCGGCGGCGATCGCATCGGCCGTCTGACGACTGGTCTCGCCGCCGATCAGCAGCCGGATCTTGTCGACCTTCTGCCACTCCCCGTCGAGCGCGAGGAATGCGCCCAGCTCGAAGTGACCGGTGGCGATGTCGATCGACTCGCTGATCTGGCACCACTCACGGACGTAGTCCAGTGCCTTCCAGTGCTCGTCGGAGTTATCGACGATCAGGTCGCTCACGGTAGGTGTAGTCATTTGCCTAATCTCATCTCCACGCTTAGCTCAGGTGCCCCGGGAACCACCCGGCGGCAGTTACTGTCGCCACCCGCTCTATGCCATCTGTATCTCCGATGACCAGGACGTCTCCATACGTCGTCACCCGGAGCATCGCGCCATCCGCGAGCCCCTGGGCGAACGGCGTCTTGCGGTGCTCTCCCGAGTCGAGGTCGGCGATCTCGTCGCCGTCGACGGCATAGAAGTGCGGCGTGAAGAACCCACGGGCGATGTCGCCCTCCGGGTCAGGGCCGAGGTAGCCGAGCAGTCGCGGAGTTGCGCCGATGAAACCGCCGACGGCTCCGTCGGTGTCGATCCACAGCTCGCGGCCACGCGGTTCGACGGCAGTCCAGGCGCGCACTTTGTCGGCGAAGTCGCCAGTGACCCTGGGACTTACGGACTCCATCGTTTCGGGGTGCACGACGTCACCCGCGCGAGTGATGCGGTAGCGCAGCTCCGGGATGGGGCCGACCCAGGTGCCGCCGATGCTCGGGCGCGGCAAGTCCTCTGGCGCATCGAGCGGCGCAGGCTCGGTGACGGTAGGAACCGGCGCGGGCGAACTCGGCACGGCATCCGCGGGATAGCGTCCCGTTCGCAGGTCACTCAGGCGCTCGATCAGCGCGTCGATGCGTCCGGCGATGTGCATGTCGCTGGACTGCACGAATCCGCGCAGGACCTTCGCCGCCTCTTCAAGCTGGGCGGTCGTCGGATCGTCGCCGAAGTGGAACCACGTGTTCCTGGTGGCGAGGATCTTCTTCGCGGCGGTCTGCTTCTGGAACTGTCCGCCAAACACGCTCAGGTACGGCGAATCCTGCTCGTGGATGTAGTCGCGGAGGATCACACCGGGATCCTGCGGCTCGAAGCGGTGGTTGGGTCGCCAGTTCTTCGGGTCCGAGTCCTTCAGCTCGCTGATGCGGGCTGCGAACCATTGCGGCCCCAGCGATTCCCGCAGGGTGCAGTGGCTTGTGACGTAAAGATCCCACCCGAATGCGCGCATGAGGGTGAAGTAGCCCTTGATGAGTTCGCCAGGCGTCTCGTCCTCGGGCAGCGCGATGGAGACGTCGACGCCGCTCATGCGTTCGGGCCTTCCACCGATTCCTTACCATAGCCAGTCATGATCGGCACGACGCGCGTGAGCGCGTAGACGGCGAACAAGGCCGCCGGGTCGGCGATCGGCACCTCGATGGCCGGCTCGGTCTTGAAGCGCGTCGCGCTCGGCAGCAGCACGCCATACGCGCCCGTGCGCGTCGCACCGAGGTCGGCGAGCAACGTCTGCGCGTCGCCGCCAGCCCACTCGCTGATCTGCGACCACTCGACCGCCGCGCCGGTGGCTCGCCCAGCCTTCCCGTAGCGCAGCGCGCGAATCCGCGCGACCAGCTTGTCGTCGACAAGCTTCGGCGAGATCGCTCCGGCGTTCTCCAGCCGCTCATAGTCCGACGGTCCTGCGAGCAGCTCCGCGAACCCGAGCGAGATCTCGTCGCTGTCATCCCACCTGACCAGCGAGACCTGTGCGCGGAGGCCGTCGTCGGCCTTGAGGTTGGCGAGGGCGGCGTGCGCGGGGCGTTCCTGCCTATCGCCATGCCATTGGCTCGGTGGGACCACCGCAATCGTGTGCTGACCAACCAACACCTCGACGCTCACCGGTCCAATACTGAAGCTGCTCATGCGTGCTCTCCTCCCTTCGTTGCTTCGCTGCTCGGTCTGTCGCGCGAAAGTTTTTCAGGCTATGCCCAACCTCCGACATTCGTTAGCTGACCTATAATGAGGCTCCCCCCGAACGCACCCATTCATCGACTTCGCTGACCTGGAACTTCCAGAGACGCCCCACCTTGTGCGCGGGCATCCCCTTATCGGCAATCCAGACGTAGACCGTCTCCTTGGTGACGCCCAGGTGAGCGGCGATGTCGTCGGCAGACAGCCAGGGCTCACTCACGAGGGCACCGGCTTGACGAGTTCGATCGGAGTCATAACTCAGAGCCTATCGGCGAACCCGTTGTTTTGGCCGTTTTCTCCCGGTTTACTCTCGTTCGGCTCGGTTCGGCGCCACCGACTACAACGACGGCCCGTCACGGTATGGGGAGCGACCTCGGCTCCGCTCATGGCTTGGAGCCTCGATCCGCTTCGCCCGCGCTCCCGCTGCTCTACGGGCTTCATCGGAGGTGAGGCGCTGAGCCTCTGCCTGAGCAGCGCGCTCGTGGATGAGTCTGACCGCCTCATCTGGTGGGAGCACCTCGAGCTGGGTCAGGTAGCGGCGATCGCGTGTCGCCTGCTCGTGCAGATTCTTGACCCGTGCGGCGACCGCATCTGGACGGCGGTTCTCAAGTACCCGCTCGTACAGCGCCGCGCGTTCTCGCGACTGGCGCGTGGCGATCTCCTGGGCGATCCGATGGGTCTTCGAAGCTTCCGCGCGTGCTTCGATGATCTCAGGCTCATGGTCAGCCTGGCGCTGAGCGACTGCCTTGGCCCAGGCAGGGAGGCCGCTCTCGCTATGCGGAATGCTCTGCCACCTGGCGTGCACGATCCGCTCTGCCGCCTCGCGGCGGGCGTCTGCGTCTTTCGCGGTTCGAGTGGCCGAGCGCTTACGGAAACGGGGTGCATTCGCTTTGGCGCGGTGTGCCGCGTATACGGCCTGCTCTGCGGCCAGGAACTCGGCACCGTCCGTAGCCGCTTCCTGGTTCAGCGATTCCGCAACATCCCCAAGAAGTGCGGCAACCTTCGCGTCGGCGGCGTCCGCCAGCTCGCGCTGGGGCTCGTACTCGACCTCGTGCCGCTCGGATTGATCATGCAATCTGGCGGCTGCCGATACCCAGTGTTCTCGCTCCGCGTCAGCCTTCGCGATCCGCTCGACGATCCGGTCGCGCTCCGCACTCACGATCGACACAGGCCCGTCCAAGACGAGGTCTGCAACGGCCTGGCGGGCGCGTTCGGTGGCGTCTTCCAGGCCGCGGTCGGCACGGTCTCGAGTGAGTGCTTCGACGAACTGCTGCTTCGCGTCGTCAAGGTCGGTGGCGACGACATGCAGGGTGTTCGTCTCGCGGCCGCGGGTCACGCCGACGTAGACGCCAGCGGCATCGAGTGCGTCGGAGAGCAACGTGTGCGAAGAGCCCACGGTCGCGCCCTGGACGCCGTAGGCGGTGAGCGCATAAGCCAGATGCACATCCTCGGTCACGTACTCCGCGGGCAGTGTCAAGGTGCGCTGCTGCTTCCGACCGTTGACGGTCTCCACGACGTTCAGCGCGCAATCGTCGCCCACGCGCTGAACCGTCCAGGTCTGCCGGTTTGCGACGCCGAGTGTGCTCTCATTGCGGCGAGTCTGGATCACATCGCCCTTTCCGATTGGGAGCCCGTCGCTGCCGAACACCGTTCGCACGTCGTCGACCTCGCCGCGATCGACGCGCTCGGCGCGGATGCGTTCGTTCAGCATCCGTGCTTCGTCGTTCGTGGCGGCAGTGATCGCGTCCTCCAGGCACACAGTCTTCGCGATGGTCTCCTGCATGTCGTCGTCGCCCTCGTGCAGCTTGATGAGCCCGAGCGCGTTGAGCTGGTCGAAGATCGCGGCGGGGTTGCGGCCGTGCCGCAGTTCGAGAGTGAGAGTCGCATAGGCGTCATCAGTGAAGCGGTGCAAGCCGGTCATGTCCACGACAGCGGGAGTGAGACGGGTGGCGAAGTCGAGCACACCGCCGCGTCCGACCGCGGGGAGTTGCGCGCGGTCACCAACAAGCGCGATGGTTGCTCCGGACTCGTCGGCAATGCGCAATAGTGCGAGCGCGCTGTCCTGGTCGAGCATTCCAGCTTCGTCGACGACGATCCGTTCCCCCTTCACAAGCCGTGTTTCCACCGCTGGCCCTCGGTACGTGCCGCCGGTGTCGGGATCAGTGTCGCCCGGTCGCAGACGCGCCCACACGCCGTCGCTATTCCACCGGAACCCGTGTGCGTAGACGAGCGCGGCAACGGAGTCGGTGGGGATGCCGAGTTCTTGGGCCGCAACGTCAGCGGCCTTCTTCGTCGGCGTGACGACTCGCGTCGAGCGGCCCTCCGACGCTGTAGCGGCGATGGCAATCTTGAGCATCGTGGTCTTGCCCGATCCGGCCGCACCTTCGATCACGACGAGCAGGTTGGCGGATGCGACGGCGGATGCTGCGCGTTCCTGATCGTGATCCAGCCCCGCCCGCACAGCGAGCTGTTGGACATCCGGGGCAGGCTCGATGGACCTCTCCGCGCGTGCGGTGAGCAGGTCGCGCAGTTCTGTCTCTGCGGCGACCACTCGTAGCGATGTGAGATGCGCGACGTGTTCCGGTGTCGGTGTGTCGGGTGGGAGCACGGAGAAGCAATTCTCCGCAGCGAGCTGCGTCGCGAGTTGCACGAACTCGCGCAGGTCCGTTGGCTCGGCTTGCACGCCATGCTCGGTCGTGATCTTCGTGACGTGCTCGCGCACCGTGTGCATCGTCCAGGCCGACGCTCCTGTGGCGCAGCGGTCGAGCGCACGCGATGCGATCTCCTCGATGTGCAGCTCATCCAGCGTGACAGATGCAACACGCCGCGCATGGGGCAGGTCCGGTGTGTAGCCGGCGTCTTCGAGTTCGGCGCGCCAGGCGCCTTCACTGCCGAGCACCGCGGGCTTCTTGCCTGGTCGCTCGTGCTCCCACGCCTTGGCCTTCAGCCTCGCCCGCACGACCGGCCCGGGTTCTTCGCCGGGATGAGCAGCTTCCCATTCGGCTTCGAAGCGGGCGAGGTTGCGTTCGACCTGCGCGCCCCGCTTCGACATCACGGCGTTGAACGGCTCCAGCTCTGCCACTTCACCTGTCGCCGGGTCGAGGGTGAGGCCGTGCTTGTCGAGCACGGCGGCAAGCTGCGGGTGCGCGGCGATGACCGCGGTGCCGAGCGCGCGAATTGCACCCTGCTGCTTGAACAGTGCCGCGGTGTCAAGGCCGCGCCACTTGCATGCGGCGTAGACGCGAGTGCCGATCTGGAAGTGGATATGCCGGTGCGGGTCACCGGCCCGGCTGGTCTTGTGCGCGACGGCGACGGTCTGCAACTGCTGCACCGGCACAATCTCGCGTGCATTCCGCGGGCCGACGCGGGTGACGGAGTGCTCAGCGAGCCAGCGGCGAATCTCCGACGCCGCGTCCCGTTGTGCAGCATCGAGCGCGTCGGAAACTTCCGGGTGTAGGGCAGCGGCGATCGAGAGCGACTTCGGTGCATTGATGACCATCTCAGCGAAGCGCGGCGACTCCTTCGATCTGTCGCTTGCCGCTCGGGGCGTTCCCATCAACGTGCCGGTGATCGGATCGGTCCAGTCGGCCCAGGCCGCGTAGCTCCCCGGATCGAGCGTTCTCGTTTCGATGACTTCGCCGTCGTGGCCGCTCACCGCGAACTCGGCGAGCGCGGTACCGCCCTCCAAGTAGTACTCGTCGGCGGTCGACCTGTCCGACTCCAAGTAGCGGCGCGCCGCGGCACCGGTGCCGCGGAACAGGATCACACCGCCCTTCATCTCGGGCCTCCTCACGAGTCGTCTCATGAGGGAGGTACGCACGCCTCACCATCGGTGGCATACGTCCATGAATCAGATGTTCCGCTGTTCTCTTAAACACTGAGCGGCGGTCCGAATATCTTTCGGGCCGCCACTCAGTCACCGTCAGCCGTGCCTCACGTCGGCATCCGTGAACGTGTTCGCGCCCAGAGCCTCTTGGTGCCGCCGGTATTCACGCGGCGTCAGCCCGCGGGATACGAGCTCCCGAGCACGCTCGGGATAGCCGAAGACTTCGGGCAGCCCGCCAGCCTGCAGCTTCCGCATCGCCTCGTGGCGCACCTGCGAGCCGGGGTGCACGAAGCCGTGCGGCTCGTACTGGAACAGGTTCCAGCACCACGCGGTCGCCTCGCCTCGTGTGAGTCCCGCCCAGCGGCCCTCTACGACCACCTGATCGGCGTCAGGCGCAGAGAGCGCCCCCTCGATCCTCGCCCAGCCGGACCGGCGCCGCTCCTCGGCGTCCGCCTCGCGCTGGCACTCCGCTTTCTGCTCGGCATCCGCGACGGCTCGCTCGACCAGTGCTTTGAGCTGTACAGCGGTGAGCGTGCCGCCCTCGAGATCACCGGCGAAGCCGACCGGCGGATGGGCCGCCAGCACCGCGAGCGCGGCCTGCTCGACTTCCAACTCGTGCCTGGTCGTCACCGGAATGCGGTGGTAGCTCAGGTCGAGTTCGCCCCACCAGCCGTCGCGGCGGGGGTTGACGTACTTGATGTCGGACATGATGGATGCCCCTCTCCGGGGCAGAGCCCCATCGAATCTTGCATCACGAGATCTCGTGAGCCCGTTCTTCCCCTGGGACACCCGGGAATCGATGGATTCGGGTTGTCGCGTGACCAGCCAGGTACTTAGCGTCACGGCTCTTGAACGTGGGAACGACTATACACGAGAGTCCGGACATCGACGCTGCCCCGATAAGCTACGAGACATTGGCCGTTTTCCCAACCCCCGGCGAGGAGTTGCGCTGTGTCTGAAACCAACGCCGAGAGGTTCCTCAATGCCTTCTCCGAGATCGAGGATAAACTTGCGCAGCAGCAAAAGCGACGCGAGAAGCACGACGACTGGGTGCCTTTCAGCGACCTCCTCGCGGGCTCCGACACTCTGCTGCAGCGGCAGAAGGACCTGCTCCGCCAGTACGCGAAGCTGCGTAACGCCATCGCCCACAGTAAGCGCGTGGGAGGGAAGCCCATTGCGGACCCTCGCGAGGACACCGTCGTCAGTATCGAGAAGATCCGCGACAACCTCCTGAGGCCGCCCAGGCTGGTCGACGCCCTCAAGGGCTACGGACGTCCGCAAGTGTTCGAGTTCAAAGATGGCATCGGCGCATTCCTCGCGCTGGTCGTCGAGAAGAGCTTCTCCCAGGCGCCGGTTCGCGCCGACGACGGCTACCGCCTCATCACCACCAACGCAGTGGCGCGGTACCTCGCACCGAGTCTGATCGAACACGAGATCGTCGGGACCGCCACCATCGGAGAGGTCCTCGACTTCGCCGAGACCGGCGATCGCCTCGAGACCCTCGCGCCCAGCGCTACCGTGCTGGAGGCGATCAACCTTTTCTCTGGTGAGGCCAGCACCCGCGTTGAGCCGCCTGCTGCGCTCCTGGTGCTCGACGCGACGAAGGAGCACCTGCCCCAAGTGCTGTGTTCGCGGGCCGACCTCTCGCAGCTCTACGCCCAGTTGGAGGTCTAAGAGGCTGCACGTCGGTTCCCACGATTAGGTTTCATGGTCCGGGAAAATTTCCACCACCGTCAGGAGCCCCTCGGCGTCCCCACAGTTGGGAGGACAGTAGCCGAGGTTTCCGGAGCGGGAGTCACGGTGGCGGAAATTTGCCGGAGCCGTGGGGGTGCCGATTCGGCACGCCCACGCCGGGGCCTTTCACGGTGGTGCCGAATCGACACCACCGTGGTTTTTTGCCTTGTGGCGACCAGAAGACCTGGTCGCCAGCCCGGGCCGACGTGACCGCGGTGCAAGTACCGTAGCTCACTCTGACAGGTACGGCAAGCGATCGACTTGACTCATGTAAAAGGTC
>NZ_DBHD01000078.1:0-2574 GCF_002296025.1 Microbacterium sp. UBA837 | reverse complement strand
CTCCGACCGTGGGCCAGCACTGACCGTAGGGCCTCGCGAACACGATCGGGGCGATAGAGGATGTCCTCTGCCAAGAGCCGGAGGGTCGTGTACCCGCTGAGGGCAGCGGCAAGGTCTCGCTCTCGATCACGTCGCTGGGTGCGCTCATCGGCGTGGAAGGCGACGCTGTCGCACTCGACAACGAGCCAGCCGTCGACGACAAAGTCCACTCGCCCCACCCCGGGCAGCTGCGCCTGAATCACGAAGGATGCGCCCAGCGACCGCAGCATCAGCCGTACCAGTGTCTCCGTTCCCGACTCACACCGAGGGTCGAGCAGGCTTCGAATCCGGCGGTATCGCTGAGGCAATCGATCAAAAACCTCAGCGATCTCGCTCTCCGTGACCAATCCCTGATGCCAGGCGCTGTCGAGCGTTGCAACCGCGTACCGAGCGGGCTGACACCGACACGCCTGGGCGAGCGCCTCAACAATCCCGCACACGAGATCGTGTCTTGGGGCATCCGAGGTGCGCCAATGAGCCACCACGCCATGACGCGACGGGAGCCGGCTCGCGTCGCGCTCGAACTGCACGTGCAGGCTGTGCCGCTCAGCAACAAAGACGCCTTGTAGCCGCAAGAGGGACACGCAATCGAGGCGACCGCCGACGGCGGCGGCCCGTGCAAGCGGTAGCGGGGTGTCAGCTGGAAGGTAGACGTCTCGACGGGCACGGAGCCACGATCCTGATCGCACCGCCGCCCGAAGTGCGGTTCGACCCAGCCCCAGACTTCCCAGTTCCGTGCGGGTATAGCGACGATACGCAGGGTTCATACGGAGAGAGTGGCGCCGTCGCACCGCCGGAAGACCTGGCGTCTGCACAGCAACAGCAAACGGGCGAGAACGCGAAGCTGGGGAGGACGCGTCACAACTCCTGCAATCCGTACTCGCGAATGGCAGAGCCGACACCCGGCCCCAGCTATTGCAGGAGTTGCGACGCGCCGCTCGACAAGCCCGGCGCATAAGGTGGGGCGATGGATGTCGTCGTGCTGTGCACCGAGCGCTGCGAACTCTCGCCGCCGACCGACGCCGACGTGGATGAGATCTTCGAGGCGTGCCAGGATCCGGCGATCCAGCGATACACCACCGTGCCTTCGCCGTATCTCCGCGAGCACGCCGAGCAGTTCATCCCTCGCGTGCAGCGCCACTGGGCCGAGGGAAGAGAGGCGACGTGGGGCATCCGTCACGACGGGCGCCTCGCCGGAATGATCGGGCTGTACCGTCGGGAGACAGAGGCTGCTGAGCTGGGGTTCTGGATGTCGCCCTGGGCGCGTAGGCAGCACCTCCTCACCGAAGCTGCCACCGCGGTCGTCGACTTTGGGTTCGAATCCGCGGGAATGTCGCTGGTGCGCATCGAGTGGCGCGCCGTCGTGGGAAACACCGGGTCGGCGCGGACGGCTCGCGCACTCGGATTCCGCTACGAGGGGACGCTGCGCCAGGCGCTCGCCGGCCCTCTACAGCGAGACGATGCCTGGATCGCAGGCCTTCTTCCCGGCGATGACCGCACGCCGGTAGCGTGGCCGGTCCTCGATCGGGGTCTGCCGCCGATTCCCACCCCATGACAGGATGGCGCCATGCCCGAGATGCCGGAAGTGCAAGGACTCGTCGACTACCTTGCCGGGCGCCTGCCGGGGCTCACTGTCACGCGTGCGACTGTCGCCAACATCGCGGCGCTCAAGACGTATGACCCGCCCCTCGACGCGCTCGTCGGCGCGCGGGTCGCGTCCGTGTCACGCCACGGCAAATTCATCGATATCGAAGCGGACTCGGATGCTGCTGCGTCTCTGCACCTGATCTTCCACCTCGCGAAGGCGGGATGGCTCCGTTGGTACGACCAGCTGCCGAGCACGATCATCCGCCCTGGCAAGACCCCCATCGCGCTCCGCGTCGGTTTCTCGGATGGCTCAGGCTTCGACCTCACCGAAGCCGGGACAAAGAAGTCCCTGGCGGTCTACGCGGCCCGAAACCCGACCGACGCACCCGGCATCGAGCGGCTCGGCCCCGATCCCCTCGACCCGGGCTTCGATCGCGATGCGCTCGCAGCGCTTCTCCGTGGACGCCGCACCCAGATCAAGGGCGTGCTGCGCGACCAGTCGATCATCGCCGGGATCGGCAACGCCTACTCCGACGAGATCCTGCACGCGGCACGGATGTCGCCCTATGCCTTGGCCGCGAACCTGACCGATGCCGACATCGACACCCTGTTCGCCGCGATGCGGCACACCCTCACCGAGGCGATCGCGGAGGCATCCGGCAAGCCGCCAGCAGATCTCAAGGATGCCAAGCGCCGCGGGATGCGGGTGCACGGCCGTCGCGGCGAGGCCTGCCCGGTCTGCGGCGACGAGGTGCGCAGCGTCTTCTTCGCCGACAACTCGCTCGAGTACTGCCCCACGTGCCAGACCGGCGGCAAGCTGCTCGCTGATCGTCGCCTCTCCCGCCTCCTGAAATAGACCCGAGATACGCGCCCGACCAGTCTGCTCAATGGTCTCCGCAGGAGCGAAGCGAACTGCCCAGCGCGGGGCTGGCACCGGGTCTGGCGGGA
>NZ_DBHD01000050.1:0-2942 GCF_002296025.1 Microbacterium sp. UBA837 | reverse complement strand
CGATGGAGGGGGCGACGGGAATCGAACCCGCACAACCAGTTTGGAAGACTGGGACTCTACCATTGAGCTACGCCCCCGCAGCGGCCGGAGCCGCAGCATCCGACAGTCTATAGGGCACCGCGACCCGTCCTCGCATCCGCGGCCCAACCGGGCCTCGTGAAGGTAGGAGAAATCGCCTGGGTAGGACGGATGCCGGGCCGATCGTCCTTCCTTAGGAAGAAGTCCTACGGCGGCGAGAAGGTCGGCCCCCGCAACGTCGGTCCGCGCGTCAGCTAGACTTCTGTGGGCCGTCTGTCGCACAGCGCGTGAGATCCCGCCCGGGGCGTAGCTCAGCTTGGTAGAGCGCCCGCTTTGGGAGCGGGAAGTCGCAGGTTCAAATCCTGTCGCCCCGACGTCACGGCCTTACACCCAGACCTTCCACCGCGCTTCGGTGCGGTGCAGCACGAGGAGAACAACACAGGCATGGTCACCAGCACTGTCGAGAAGCTCAGCCCCACCCGCGTCAAGCTGCTGCTCTCGATCACCCCCGACGAACTCAAGCCGAGCATCGCGCACGCTTACGAGCACATCGCGAAGGATGTCCAGATCCCCGGCTTCCGCAAGGGCAAGGTGCCTGCGCCGATCATCGATCAGCGCATCGGTCGGGGTGCCGTTCTCGAGCATGCCGTCAACGACGGACTCGACCGCTTCTACCGCGAGGCGGTAGAAGCTCAGGAGCTCCGCGTTATCGGTCGCCCGAGCGCCGACATCACCGAGTGGCCGAACGAGAAGGACTTCTCGGGCGACCTGAAGGTCGAGATCGAGGTGGACGTTCGCCCCGAGGTCACGCTCCCCGCGCTTGACAGTCTCACTGTCGAGATCGAGGCAGTCGAGGTCGACGAGGCCGCGGTGGATGCCGAACTCGACAAGCTGCGCGCGCGCTTCGGCACGCTCATCACCGTCGACCGCCCCGCCACTTCCGGTGACTTCGTCGAGCTGGATCTCGTCGCCACCATCGAGGGCGCCGAGATCGACCGCGCCGAAGGCGTGTCCTACGAGGTCGGCTCCGGTGAACTGCTCGAGGGCATCGACGAGGCAATCGAATCCCTCACCGCAGGTGAAGACACGACGTTCCGTTCGAAGCTCGTCGGTGGAGATCACGCCGGTGAAGAGGCTGAAGTTGCGGTCACCGTCACCAGCGTGAAGGAGCGCGAACTGCCCGAGGCAGACGACGACTTCGCGCAGATCGCGAGCGAGTTCGACACGATCGCGGAGCTCCGCGAAAGCCTGCGCACCACCGCATCGCAGCAGTCGGGCCTGCAGCAGACCTCTGCCGCCCGCGACAAGCTCGTCGACCTCCTCCTCGAGCAGGTCGAGATCCCCGTGCCGGCCGGACTCATCGAAGACGAGGTGCACCAGCACCTCGAGGGTGAGGGACGTCTGGAGGATGACGAGCACCGCGCAGAGGTGACCGAAGCGTCTGAGAAGCAGTTCCGCACGCAGATGATCCTCGACAAGCTCACCGAAACCTACGACGTCAAGGTGTCGCAGGATGAGCTCACCCAGTACCTGATCCAGTCGGCTGCGCAGTACGGCATGTCGCCGCAGGACTTCGTCAACGCCATCCAGCAGGGTAACCAGCTGCCCGCCATGGTCGGCGAAGTTGCCCGCAGCAAGGCTCTTGTTCACGCCCTTCGAGACGTGAAGATCGTCGACACGACCGGAGCCGCCGTAGACCTGTCGGCGCACCTCATCCTCGGTGAGGACGAGGCAGAGGCCGAAGAAGAGGTCGTCGAAGAAGCGCAGGGCATTGCGGATGCCGCCGCCGACGCCGACGAGATCATCGAGGCCGAAGAGGAGCCGGCTCCCAAGAAGCGCGCGCCGCGCAAGTCGACGAAGGCCGACGCCGAGTAAGACCACTGAGCGGATGCCTCGACCACATCGGTCGAGGCATCCGTCGTTTCTTGGGGTAGCGCGTGCGCGCCCCGCGCAGCACGATCTGCCCACGGCGAACACGAGCGGGTCGCGCGAACCCCGCCGGTAGATTCGATCTCACGCAACGAAACGGGAGCACACATGGCTGAACCACTGGTCGCGACGAGCGTCTTCGACAGGCTGCTGAGAGACCGCATCATCTGGCTGGGATCAGAGGTGCGCGACGAGAACGCCAACGAGATCTGCGCGAAGATCCTGCTGCTGGCCGCCGAGGACTCGCAGAAGGACATCTACCTCTACATCAACTCTCCCGGTGGCTCGATCACCGCCGGTATGGCCATCTACGACACGATGCAGTTCGTGCCGAACGACATCGTCACCGTCGGCATCGGAATGGCCGCATCGATGGGCCAGCTGCTGCTGACAAGCGGCACAAAGGGCAAGCGTTACATCACCCCCAATGCCCGCGTGCTCCTGCACCAGCCGCACGGTGGCTTCGGTGGCACGGCGAGCGACATCCAGACGCAGGCGCAGCTCATCACATCGATGAAGAACCGCCTCGCTGAGATCACCGCCGCGCAAACCGGCAAGTCGGTCGAGCAGATCAACGAGGACGGTGACCGCGACCGCTGGTTCACCGCCGAGGAGGCGCTGGCCTACGGCTTCGTCGATCACATCCGCGAGCACGCTGCGGATGTCGCCGGCGGCGGCGGCACTGATGCGAACTAATCAGCGAGCGACGGCAGAAGAGAGAGAACCCGCATGAACACCCCGAACCTTCGCCTCCCGCAGGCCTCGCCCGCTGCGCTGCAGATGCCGGGCAGCCGGTACGTGCTCCCGCAGTTCGAGGAGCGCACCGCCTACGGTTACAAGCGCCAGGACCCGTACAACAAGCTGTTCGAAGATCGCGTCATCTTCCTGGGTGTCCAGGTTGACGACGCCTCCGCCGACGATGTGATGGCGCAGCTGCTCGTCCTCGAGTCGCAGGATCCCGACCGCGACATCATCATGTACATCAACTCGCCCGG
>NZ_DBHD01000213.1:0-3861 GCF_002296025.1 Microbacterium sp. UBA837 | reverse complement strand
CTGCGCGTCCCGATTGCAGGAGGAGTTCAGCCGGATGAGCCGCCAGGACCCCGACGACGGCGTGTCATCCTGCAATCGATTCGTCACGATCGGCGTCCGGGCCCGGGTTCAGTAGTGCCAGGGATACGGCGACCAGTCGGGGTCGCGCTTCTGCAGGAACGCGTCCTTGCCCTCGACTGCCTCGTCAGTGCCGTACGCGAGCCGCGTGGCCTCCCCCGCGAACACCTGCTGACCGACGAGTCCGTCATCGACGGCGTTGAAGGCGAATTTCAGCATCCGGATCGCGGTCGGCGACTTGGTGAGGATCGTGCGGGCCATCGCGATGGCCTCGCGCTCGAGCTGCGCATGCTCGACGACGCGGTTGACCGCGCCCATCTCGTACGCCCGCTGCGCCGCGTACTCCTCCGCGAGGAAGAACACCTCGCGCGCGAACTTCTGGCCGATCTGGCGGGCGAAGTATGCCGAGCCGTAGCCCGCGTCGAAGGAGCCGACGTCGGCATCCGTCTGTTTGAACCTGCCGTGCTCGCGGCTCGCGATCGACAGGTCGCACACGACGTGCAGCGAGTGTCCGCCGCCCGCAGCCCAGCCCGGGATCACCGCGATCACGACCTTCGGCATGAACCGGATGAGCCGTTGCACCTCAAGGATGTGCAGGCGCCCCGAGCGGGCCGGGTCCGGTGCCGTCGCGTCGTCGGCCGCATAGGTGTAGCCGTCGCGACCACGGATGCGCTGGTCGCCGCCGGAGCAGAACGCCCAGCCGCCGTCCTTCGGACTCGGGCCGTTGCCGGTCAGGAGCACGACGCCGATCTTCGAGTCCTGCCGTGCGATGTCGAGGGCGCGGTACAGCTCGTCGACGGTGTGTGGGCGGAACGCGTTGCGAACCTCGGGCCGGTCGAACGCGATCCGGGCGATCCGGCCGTCCGGCGAGACGTGGGAGGTGATGTCGGTGTACCCCTCAGCACCGGGGGCAAGAACCCAGGCATCCGGATCGAACAGCTCGGAAACGCTCACGGCACCAGCCTACGCGGGCGCTTAGCCCGTCTGGCGGGCCACACCTTCACGCGAGTTGTCCTTGCCCGGCGCGAGTTGTCCTTGCCCGGCGCGAGTTGTCCTTGCCTAGCGCAAGGGACAACTCGACGCAGCAAGGGACAACTCAGCACAACGAAGGACAACTCGGCGGGGAGAGGGACAACTCGGCGGGAGGAAGGACAACTCGGCGGAGAGAGGGACAACTCGGCGCGGGTAGCCTGGAGGAGAGGACAGGGAGATATACGGATGCAGATCAGGACATCGTCGGACTGGCGGGACGCGCTCCCGTTCGAGACCCCCGTCCTGGCCTCCGAGGCGATGCCCGGTGAGGCGAGTCGCTGCGCCCGATGCCCTGCAGACGAGCCGCTGAAAGAGCGGACCGAGCTGTGGGCGGTCAAGCACCGGCACCCGAACAACCACGCCGGGTTCGTGCGCCTCTACTGCCTCGAACACCGCCCGGCCGTCGCACCGCTCCCTCCGGTCTCGGCTCCCCCGGCTGCCCGGGCACGCAAGAGCACGACGCCCCGCGCACCCCGTACATCCCGCCCAACGCCGTCGAAGCCCGAGCGGGTCGCAGCGGTGTGCCCGAACTGCTTCGTCGAGGTCCCGACGAGCGTCATCTGCGGTGTCTGCGGCGAATCGGTCAGCTGACCGGTCCGCGCGCGACCATCACGCCGCGTTCTTGGCGTCGCGCCACGCCACCCACTGCTTGACGGCGTCGAAGTTCCAGTCGGGGCCATCGATCCCCAGCGTGAACAGCCGCACTCCCGCGCCATAGAGCGCCTCGACCTCGTCGACGTTTCGCGCCCCGATCTCGTTCGAGACCACGAGGTTCGACAGGTCCCGCTCTTCCTTCTGCGCCCACCGCTCGAGAACGTCGAGCTTGCTGGTGACGGCATCCGGCTTCACGAAGCTGTGCCAGATGTCGGCGTGGCGGGCAACCAGACGCAGGGTCTTCTGTTCGCCCGCGCCGCCGATCATGACGGGGATCTTGCGCGTCGGCGCCGGATTGAGCTGCTCCCACCGGGCCTCGACCCGGCGGAGCCCTTCGGCCAGGTCATCCAGCCGAGAACCCGCGGTACCGAACTCATAGCCGTATTCGACGTAGTCCTTCTCGAACCACCCCGAGCCGGTGCCGAAGATGAACCGGCCGGCAGCGCCGCCCTTGGCGCTGATGTGGTCGACCGTCCGCGCCATATCTGCCTGCAGGTCGGCGTTGCGGTAGCTGTTGCAGTTGACAAGAGCGCCGAACTCGATGCGCTCGGTCTGCTCAGCCCACGCGCCGAGCATCGTCCACGACTCGAAGTGCGCGCCATCCGGGTCACCGCTGAGCGGGTAGAAATGATCCCAGTTGAAGGCGATGTCGACGCCGAAGTCCTCGAGCCAGAGCACTGCCTCACGGATCTGGGGATAGCTCACGTGCTGGGGGCGCACCTGCACGCCGAGTCGGACGAGAGTATCGAGAAGAACCATGTCTTCAGCCTACGGACGTCCACACCCCCAGGGCCCGCGCGCCGGGATGCCGAGCGGCAGTGCGGCGGGCAGGATGAGAGCATGGTCGCCGCCTTGCACCTGCCGTCACTCCCGCCCCTGGACGAACTCCTCGAGAGCGCCCACGTTGTCGCACTACCGCTCGCAACACGGTTCCGCGGCATCGAGCACCGAGAAGCGATGCTGCTGCGCGGGCCCGCGGGATGGACGGAGTTCTCACCGTTCCTCGAGTACGACGACGCCGAGGCGAGCACCTGGCTTGCCGCAGCCATCGACTTCGGCTGGCACAGCACCCCCGCGGCCCGTCGCAGCGAGATCCGCGTGAACGCGACAGTTCCCGCGGTTGCACCGGATGCCGTATCCGACGTGCTCGCCCGTTTCGATGGATGCCGCACGGTGAAGGTCAAGGTGGCAGAGTCCGGCGGGACACTCGCCGATGATGTGGCCCGCGTGCGAGCGGTCCGGGAGGCCATGGGGCCGCTCGGCCGCATCCGGGTCGACGCAAACGGAGCGTGGAACCTGGACGAGGCGGAGCACGCGGTGCATGCGCTCGCCGAGTTCGATCTGGAGTACGTCGAACAACCCTGCGGAAGCCTGGAGGAGCTCCGGGAGCTGCGGCGCCGCATCCGGTACATGGGTGTTCCGGTTGCCGCCGACGAGAGTGTACGCAAGGCCGAAGACCCGCTCGCTGTGGCACGTTCCGGCGCCGCAGATCTGCTGGTGATCAAGGCGCAGCCCCTGGGCGGCGTCCACCGGGCCCTCGCGATCGTCGCCGAGGCGGGGCTGCCCGTCGTCGTCTCGAGCGCGCTTGACACTTCGGTGGGGCTGGCAATGGGCGCTTCGCTGGCCGCGGCCCTTCCCGATCTCGACTACGACTGCGGCCTGGGCACCGCTTCTTTGCTGGCTGCCGACGTCACGACGCAGCCGGTGCGGCCGGAGCACGGCACCATTCCTGTTCGCAGACCCGCGGTCGACGAGTCAGCGCTTGAATTCCAGGCAGCACCGCCGGACCGCAAACGGTGGTGGCGCGAGCGACTAACCAGGTGCCACGCCCTCCTGGCGGTGTCCCAGGGCTGAAACGGTCGCGCTGGGCCTAGCGCGCGATCAGGATGCCGCGTCGACGAGCGCGAGCGCGAGCTGTTGCGTCTGCGACTCTGCGCGTCGACGCAGCCCGTCGTCATCGATCCGCTCGATCGCTGCCGTGATGAGCGCGTCTTCCCAGACTGTCAAGACGAGGCGAGCTACGTCGCGGGCTGGGAGGCGCAGCCGCAGACCGTAGGAGGTGACAAGCGATTCGATCATCCGCTGCACCCGATCGATGAGGCTCGAAGCCCACGCAAG
>NZ_DBHD01000060.1:0-16216 GCF_002296025.1 Microbacterium sp. UBA837 | reverse complement strand
TCCGGTCTCGATCACGCCCCCGTGAGCCCGGATGTCGGCGGCGAGGGCCTCGGCGATCGTCTGGGCGCCTCCGTGCGGAACGGGCCACCCGCCGGCGTGGGCCTGCGCCGTAAGCAACAGACCCGCCGCTGCCGACGCCAGGGACGGCATCCAGGTGTTCGCGTGAGCCATCGCTCCCGCCAGCAGCGCTGCGGCCCGCGGTGTGCGGAAGCTCGCCGCGCCGAGGCCCGTTCCCTGCTCGAGCACCCGCAAGCCGTACCGCACAGCCGTGAGCGGATGCCGCGGCATCCGTATCAGCTGATCGCCCGTGAACGTGACGAGCTCATTGATGTGGCGTGCTAGAGGTCGCGTCATCGCGAGCCAGGCGCGGCCGTCGGGGCCGAGATCGTCGGCCGTGCGGTCGATGTCACGCCACGCGATCGCCGCGGGTCCGCGATCGAGCGGGTGCGCGTAGGAGGCGTCAGGGTTCAGCCATGACACGACGCGGTGCAGGCCGAGCGCCCGGAAGATCGGGGAGGTCAGTGCGGCCGGATGAACCGCCGAACCGACATCGTGCCGGAATCCGGGAAGGGTCAGCGCCTCGGTGCGCACGCCGCCGCCGATCGTGTCGGCAGCCTCGAGGACTCGCACACGCAGTCCCGCCCGGGCGAGGACCGCCGCAGCGGTCAGTCCGTTCGGTCCGCTGCCCACGACCGTTGCGTGCGCCGCCATGCCGCCAGTCTGCCACCCCGGCATCCGTCGCCCCGGCATCCATCGCTGTCCGCATCCGCTGCGCCCGGCATCCGCTGCGCTAGATGTCAGCCGATCTCTGTTTCGGTCGCGCCGTGGTGCGGGTTCTGCGCGCGGGCACCCGCAACAGGGCGCGACCGAACGGAGAGCTTCATCGTTCGGTCGCGCCATTGTGTCGTTACCCGCTGGGGAACTCCGCACAACGGCGCGACCGAAACCTGGGCCGACGGGTCAGCGAGCGCCCCGCCCCGGCGCCTCAGGTTAGAGGTCGAGGGAGGTGTGCAGGCGGCGGGTGACTTCGGCCAGCGGCATCCGCTTGGGGAAGACCGCCACCACGACGTCATCAGGATCCGGATGCTCGGGGTCGGGGTGCACGCCGAACTTGCGCAGGAGGTCATCGAGGGCTGCGCGCAGCACCGACACCGGCACGGGTTCCCCGTCGCGAAGCAGCTGCCGCAGCACGTGGTTGTGGACGGCGGCGACGGATGCGGCGAAGCCGACGGCATCGATCGGATCAAGGCCCGGCAAAGCGCCGCGCAGGTACTCGTCGAAGAGTCGCTCGTAGCGGAACACCGTGACGATCTCGCGCTCGCGAAGTGCCGGCACCTTGCGCACCACGGAGTAGCGGCGCCGCGCGAGGTCGGGGTCGGCTGCGAAGTGTTCGAACACCGTGACCGCCGCATCGCATACCGCCACCCAGGGGTTCTCGTGCGGGTGAGACAGGTTCTCGCGCAGCTGGGCGAGCAGGAGCTCGTGGTCAGCGAACACGACGTCGTCCTTGCCGCCGAACTGGCGGAAGAACGTCGACCGGGAACTGCCCGCAGCCTGGGCGATCTGTTCCACGGATGTCGCATCGAAGCCGTTCCGGTCGAACAGGTCGAGCGCAACGGCGACGACCGCGGTCCGCGACGACGGTGTGGCGGCGGTGGTGTCGGACATGCCGTGAGCCTACCGCCGCAAGAACCGGCTCGTTCGGAACCGTTCAGCGCCGGGTAGTAGGCTGACTTCTTGGTCGAACTATCTCGACATCGAGACACTCCCTCACCCACCCGACGCCGCAGCGGAGGACATCAGCGTGGATCTGTACGAGTACCAGGCACGAGACCTATTCGAGAAGTACGGGGTGCCGGTGCTCCCCGGCATCATCGCCGACACTCCTGAGGAGGCGAAGGCGGCTGCCGAGAAGATCGGCGGTGTCGTCGTCGTCAAGGCTCAGGTCAAGACCGGAGGTCGCGGCAAGGCCGGCGGCGTGAAGGTCGCGAAGAACGCGGACGAAGCCTACGAGGCAGCGAAAGCGATCCTGGGGCTGGACATCAAGGGTCATGTCGTCCACCGGGTCATGGTCGCAGCCGGTGCTTCGATCGAGGAGGAGTTCTACTTCTCCGTGCTGCTGGACCGCTCGAACCGCTCCTACCTGTCGCTGTGCTCCGTCGAAGGTGGCATGGAGATTGAGCAGCTCGCGGTGGAGAAGCCCGAGGCCCTGGCCCGCGTCGAGGTGAACCCGCTGACCGGTATCGACAAGGACAAGGCTGTCGAGATCGCGACCGCTGCGGGCTTCCCCGCGGAGCTCGTGGACAAGGTCGCGGATGCCTTCGTGAAGCTCTACGACGTCTACACCGGCGAGGGTGCGACCCTCGTCGAGGTCAACCCGCTCATCCTCGACGGCGACGGCAACATCATCGCCCTCGATGGCAAGGTCACCCTCGATGACAACGCGAGCGAGGTGCGCCACCCCGAGCACGAAGAGCTCGAGGACAAGGGCGCTGCCGACCCGCTGGAGGCCAAGGCCAAGGAGTCGGGTCTGAACTACGTCAAGCTCGACGGCGAAGTCGGCATCATCGGTAACGGCGCGGGCCTGGTCATGTCGACCCTCGACGTCGTCGCCTATGCCGGTGAGAAGCACGGCGGCGTGAAGCCCGCCAACTTCCTCGACATCGGCGGTGGGGCATCCGCGACGATCATGGCCGCAGGGCTGGACGTCATCCTCGGCGACCCGCAGGTCAAGAGCGTGTTCGTCAACGTCTTCGGCGGAATCACCTCGTGCGTCGCGGTTGCCGACGGCATCGTCAAGGCACTCGAGATCCTCGGGGACGCCGCCACCAAGCCGCTCGTCGTACGCCTCGACGGCAACCAGGTGGAAGAGGGTCGCGAGATCCTCGCCGCCGCGAACCACCCGCTGGTCACCCTCGCCGCCGGTATGGACGAGGGCGCTGACAAGGCAGCCGAGCTGGCAGCCGCCTGATCGCGCAACCGGATAAGGACTTCTGACATGTCGATTTACCTCAACAAGGACTCCAAGGTCATCGTCCAGGGCATCACCGGCGGCGAGGGTACGAAGCACACCGCCCTCATGCTCAAGGCCGGCACCCAGGTCGTCGGCGGTGTGAACGCCCGCAAGGCCGGGACGACCGTCTCGCACACCGACAAGGACGGCAACCCCGTCGAACTGCCCGTTTTCGCATCCGTCGCCGAGGCCATGGAGAAGACCGGGGCCGACGTCTCGATCGCGTTCGTGCCGCCCGCCTTCACGAAGGATGCCATGATCGAGGCCATCGACGCCGAGATCCCGCTGCTCGTGGTCATCACCGAGGGCGTGCCGGTCGGCGACACCGCCGAGGCCTGGGCCTACACGCAGTCCAAGGGCAACAAGACGCGGATCATCGGGCCGAACTGCCCCGGCATCATCACCCCCGGCGAGTCGCTCGTAGGCATCACCCCGGCCAACATCACCGGCAAGGGACCCATCGGCCTCGTCTCGAAGTCGGGCACCCTGACCTACCAGATGATGTTCGAGCTGCGTGACCTCGGCTTCTCGACCGCCATCGGCATTGGTGGTGACCCCATCATCGGCACGACCCACATCGACGCGCTCGCCGCGTTCGAGGCCGACCCCGAGACCAAGGCGATCGTCATGATCGGTGAGATCGGCGGCGACGCCGAAGAGCGCGCCGCAGCCTTCATCCAGGCCAACGTGACCAAGCCCGTTGTCGGCTACGTCGCGGGCTTCACCGCGCCCGAAGGCAAGACGATGGGCCACGCCGGAGCGATCGTGTCGGGCTCCGCCGGCACCGCTCAGGCCAAGAAGGAAGCTCTCGAGGCCGCGGGCGTGAAGGTCGGCAAGACGCCGTCCGAGACCGCCGCCCTGATGCGCGAAATCATCGAAAAGCTCTAACCGGCGAACCATTTCCGCGAACCCACATCTTCCGCGGCGAACCCACGTGTTCGCGCCACCGCAAGATGTGGGTTCGGGGGTGAGGATGTGGGTTCGGCACAGGACCGCGGACGGCTGTGCCCATGGTCGCGGGCTGGCGGTAGCCTGAAGCCATGCCACTGACCGGAGAGTACAAGCCGTCCACGTCGGAGTGGGCACGCACCCAGGCCGAGACCTATGAAGCCACGGGGGGTGCCGAAGCCAACGAGCTGCGAGGCGTGCCCGTCATCGTCCTGACGACACTCGGCGCGAAGTCCGGAGGACTGCGCAAGACCGCCCTCATGCGCGTCGAACATGACGGCAGCTACGCCGTGATCGCCTCGAAGGGTGGCGCACCTGACGAGCCCAAGTGGGCAGGCAATATGCGTAAGCACGCCACCGTCGAATTGCAGGATGGCGCGACCAAGCGTGACTACATCGCCCGCGAGGTCGAGGGTGACGAGCGTGAGCAGTGGTGGGCGCGCGCCGTCGAGGTGTGGCCCGACTACGCCGAGTATCAGAAGAAGACCGACCGGCTCATCGCGGTGTTCGTGCTCGATCCCGCCTAAGCCCGGGGCGCAGGCTGGGAGTCTGCTCGCAGTTCACGGGTTGTCCCGGCCCGCCGTCAGGTTCCGGACGCACTGAGGCGCCACAATACACACAGCGCCGCCCGTGCGCCCCGGAGCCACCATGAACGAGACCGCACGAGCCGCCGCAGCCGCTTCCGCGTCGCATCGACCCGCCCCCTGGTGGGTATGGGCGCTGGCAGCTGTCGGCGCCGCCGGACTCGTGGCGTTTCTCGCGCTGGTCGGGGTCGTCGTGGTCCCGCCCGCCCTCGCGAATCTGCGGACTGAAGTTGCGAGCGCTCAGACCCCGATGGTCGTCGGATCAGAGGCGGCATCCGTGACAGTCGTGGTCCCAGACGGGTGGCTCATCACCCGGCAGGATGACGCGCATGCCACGATCGCGACTCCCGATCGCGGGATGATCGTCGCCGTCGAGCTGAGCGCTGACGAGCCCGCGGCAGCCGCTTCGGTAGCCGGTGTCGCGTCGCCGTTGGTTGAGACGCTCGCTTCGGGCCTGACCGTTGCGCACGGCATTCCGGTGGCTCCGGCAGATCAGGATCCTGCCACGGTTCCGGCTCTTGTTGCCGCCGTCGGACCTGTCGCGCAGGGGTCGATCGTGTTCGCCGTGTCCAGCGACGACCTCGACCGGTATAGACCAGCCCTGGCGAGCCTCCTCGAGGGAGTCAAACCTTGAGGGGCGGGCGGCGCCGGGTCATCCGCCCGGCCGCAGCGGCGGCCCTGATCGCGTGCGCGACAGTTGTGGTGGCGGGTTGCGCACCGGCAATCGATCCGAGCTGGACCCCGCCAGCGTGGCCGGCGACCACGCTGCAGGTCGTCGATGCGGAACCTCAGCCGCTCGACGCTCAGGCCGGCCAGCCGCTGGCCGCCACCGTGTCTCCCGAGCGCATCCGCCAGGACGGCGTCGGTATCCAGGCGCGCTACGCCTTGCTGCCGGGCGTCGAAGCGTTCAACGACGCCGTGCGTGGCTACGTCCGCACCGCGATCGGCGCGCGTCAGGACGCGACCGGCGCCACCTACGGTCCGCAAGCCGGCTCCGCCGGTGCCGGCCTTGCCGACCGGTCCTGTGTTCCGGGATCCACCGAGATCCCAGCCGCCGACCTGCTCGCCGACCCCGCCCTGGCCGGGCCTGTCGTCAGTGGCGGCTCTGCGACAGTCGTGTGCGATGTGGTGTGGGCGTCGGCGAGCATGTTCGGACAGCGCCTTCGGACCGTCCTCTCGGCCTCGGATGGACAGATCAGCGATAGCGTCGACACGTTCTTCGCCGACACGGCAACCGGCGAAGTGGCGACAGCGGCGCAGGTGTGGACGCCTGATGCAGCAACGACGCTGGCCGCTGACGTATTCGAAGGTCTCCGCCGCGCCGCCGGCTCCCTGTCGCTCGCGCCGCTCGCAGACCCCGCTGCCCTCGAACGGCTGGCAGCCTCCTTCGCGACCACGATGCCCGCGGCAGCCGGTGGAATGCAGTTCACGATTCCTGCCGGGTTCACCACCGATGCGCTCGCGGCTCTCGGCATCCCACCGACTGACGCGGCTCGCACGGTTCTCGTGCCCGCAGCTGCCGCCGAACCCCTCCTCACTGACTTCGGAAGGCGTCTTCTCGCCTCGGTCGGTCAGCCGTATTCCGGACCCAGCATCCAGAACCCAGGCGATGTGCCGGTCGACTGTTCGCTGACGCCGTGCGTTGCGCTCACCTACGACGATGGTCCCAGCGACCTCACCCCGAGCATGTTGGACGCGCTGGCGGCGCGTCGCGCCAGCGCCACGTTCTTCGCGATGGGGTCGAAGGCGCGAGCCTACGCCTCGACCCTGCAGCGGATGGTGGCTGAGGGACACCTCATCGGAAACCACAGCTGGAATCATCCGTCTCTTCCGAATCTCACCGACGCGCAGATCGCTGCACAGCTCGGCGACACGTCGGCTGCCCTGCAATCGGCATCCGGTCAGCCGATCACGATGTTCCGGCCGCCGTACGGCGAATACAACGCGCGGGTGCTTTCGATCGCGCGGATGCCGGCGATCCTCTGGGACGTCGACACGGAGGACTGGAAGGGAATCGACGACGACGTGCTGATTCAGCGTGCAGTGAATCAGCCTCGACCCGGGTCGATCGTGCTGCAGCACGACATCCACGGCAACACCGCGCGCACTGTCGGAGCCGTCTGCGACGGACTCCTCGATCGAGGTTTCACGATGGCCACCATCACCGAACTGTTCCGCGGCTCGGTCCCGAACTCGGGAGCGTGGCGCAGCGCCCGGTGAGTCGACCGGTGAGTGGCCCGGGGATGGGTAAGGTCGAAGCCGCATGAACCGGGTCATCGTCTTCCTCCTCGCCGCCTTCGACGCGCTCGTCACCGTCGCCGCAGGACTCGTCGTCGTACTCGCGCCGGCGACGCTGCTGTGGGTCGTCGAGTTCGGGGGCCTTGCCCCGTGGAGCGCACTCTGGCCCACCGCCGCGAGCGTCTGGCAACTCGGGCACGTCGTCCCGCTGGAGATCACGCTCCCCGCCGACTACCTGGCAACTGCCGGCATCGATCCCGATGCGGCATCCTTCGTGCTGTCGCTCGCTCCGCTGGCCTTCGCGGGATTCACCGCCATCTCCGCGGCGCGCTCGGGTCGCCGCGCCTCGCGCTCGGGTGCGGCATTCACCGGTGCCCTCGCGGGAACCGCGGTCTTCGCAGCTGCGGCCGCCGGGATCACCCTGACGGCCGGAAACGCCGTCGCGCACGCATCGCTTACCGAAGCGATCCTCTTTCCGGCCCTGGTCTTCGGCATCCCGGCGCTCCTCGGCGCTCTGGTCGGGGAGTGGCAGGATGCTGACCGCGGCGTCATCGCGGGGCTGCGGGAGCGCGTCGAGGACCTGCCCGAGGACTGGGCTCTCGTTCCGACGGTCATCGCCCGCGCGGGATCCATCGCGGCAGTCGGCCTGGTGGGCGTCGCGGCCCTCACCACCGCCGTTGCGATCTTCGCTCGGGGCTCCGAGATCGTCGGTCTCTACGAGGCCGCCAATGTCGACGTTCTCGGTGCCGTCATCCTTACGCTCGGCCAGCTTCTGTACCTTCCCACCCTGATCGCGTGGGCTCTAGCGTTCGTTGCCGGACCCGGTGTCTCCCTCGGGGTGGGTTCGACGGTCGCGGCATCCGGAACCACGACCGGCGTCCTGCCCGGACTGCCGCTGATGGGCGCATTCCCCGAATCCACGTCCCCCTGGCTACTTCTGCTCGCTCTTCTGCCCGTCGGCGTTGGATCCTTCGCCGGGTGGGTTGCCCGGTCCTTCTTCGCCGCGGATGCCGAGCGCGTTTCAGCCCGCATCGTCACCGCGCTGGGGGTTGCGGTCGCCGCTGCAGGTTCAGCGGCGCTGCTGGCCGTTCTTGCCTCCGGCTCGCTCGGGCCGGGGGCGCTCGCGCAGCTAGGGCCGGAGCCCGGTCCTGTTGCGCTGGCCATCGGTATCGAGGTCGGGGTCGGCGCCGGCATCCTGCTGCTCTCACCGCGACGTCGAGCCCGTGACGACGGTGCCACCGAGGCCGTGCCCACGGCGCTGCTGGAGCCCTCGGTAGACTGAGTCGGTGCTCACCGTCGCCGTTCTCATCTCTGGCGCCGGATCCAACCTTCGGGCGCTGCTCGAGGCGGCGAATGAGCCCGACTATCCGGCGCGCATCGTTGTCGTCGGCGCCGACCGCGAAGCAGACGGCCTCGCCCATGCCGAAGCATTCGGCATTCCCTGGTTCTTCGTTCCCTACGCCGAGTATCCGGATCGGGAGGCCTGGGGTGAGGCGCTTCGCGACCAACTCGCGGTCTGGCAGCCCGACCTGATCGTTCTCAGCGGGCTGATGCGGTTGCTCCCCGCATCGGTACTCGAACCTTGGGCGCCGCGTATCATCAACACCCACCCCGCGTACCTTCCGGAGTTCCCCGGCGCCCACGGCGTGCGGGACGCGATCGCCGCCGGTGCCACCCAGACCGGCGCGAGTGTCATCGTCGTAGACGCGGGGGTCGATACCGGACCGATCCTCGCGCAGGAGCGCATCGCAGTGCTTCCCGGCGATGACGAAGAGAGCCTTCATGAGAGGATCAAGCCGGTCGAACGCCGACTCCTCATCGACGTGGTCAGGCGCATCGCGACCGGCGACCTCGATCTCTCCTCTCCCTGACTATTGCCTGACCAGCGCCGCGACGACGCAGCAACCGCGGCCGATGACCACCCGACAGATTCCGAACCACAGCTTCCGGCCCCGAGCCTCACAGCCCAGGGCCTCGACAGCTCAGAGCCCCGACAGCAAGGAGACCTGATGGCAGGCCCCAGTCACGACCCGTCCGTGTACCGCGACCGCGACGTCGTGCCAGTCCGGCGCGCGCTGGTGTCGGTGAGCGACAAGACCGATCTCTTGAGCCTCGCCGAGGCTCTTGCTGAGGCCGGCGTCGAGATCGTCTCCACCGGGTCGACGGCCGCGACGATCCGGGATGCCGGCTTTGCGGTGACCGACGTCGCCGCTGTCACCGGGTTCCCCGAGTCGCTGGACGGGAGGGTCAAGACCCTACATCCTGCCGTGCACGCCGGCCTCCTTGCCGACCTTCGCCTTGCACACCACGAGAACCAGCTCGCCGATCTCGGCATCCAGCCCTTCGAACTGGTCGTGGTGAACCTGTACCCGTTCGTTGAGACCGTCGCCTCCGGCGCGCAGGGCGACGATGTCGTCGAACAGATCGACATCGGCGGTCCCGCCATGGTCCGGGCGTCTGCGAAGAACTACGCGAACGTCGCGATCGTGGTCTCGCCCGAGTCCTACGGGTCGGTGATCGAAGCCATCCGCGCGGGCGGCACATCCCTCGCTCAGCGCCGCGAGCTTGCCGCGCGCGCCTTCGCGCACACCGCAGAGTACGACCGGGCAGTTGCAACCTGGTTCGCCGACGAGACGCTGGGTGAGGATGTGGACCTGCCCGCGCACCTCACGATTCGAGCCGAGCGACTGTCGACCCTGCGTTATGGCGAGAACATGCACCAGCGCGCCGCGATCTACACGCGCACCGGCGGACACGGCATTGCGCAGGCTACCCAGTTGCAGGGCAAGGAGATGTCCTACAACAACTACGTCGATGCTGACGCCGCCCTGCGCGCTGCCTTCGACCTGGTCAAGCCCGCCGTAGCGATCATCAAGCACGCGAACCCGTGCGGTATTGCGGTGTCGGCGCCGAACGCGCTGGACCCGATTGCCAGCGCGCACCTGCGCGCCCACGCCTGCGACCCGGTCTCGGCGTTCGGAGGCGTGATCGCCGCCAACCGCAAGGTGACCCTGAAGATGGCCGAGAACCTGCGCGACATCTTCACCGAGGTGATCGTCGCCCCGGACTTTGAGCCTGAGGCGCTCGAGGTTTTCCGCCTCAAGAACAACCTGCGCGTGCTGAAGCTGCCCGACGACTGGAAGCAGGAGCCGATGGACGTGCGGCTCATCTCGGGGGGGCTCCTTCTGCAGGATGCCGACCGCTTCCCCGACGACATCGAGTCAGTCGCCACCGATTGGGAGCTCGTCTCCGGTGAGCGGCCTGAGGCCGACGCGATGACCAACCTCATCTTCGCGTGGAAGACCTGCCGTGCCGTGAAGTCCAACGCGATTGTCCTCGCGAAGGACTCGGCGACTGTCGGTATCGGCATGGGCCAGGTGAACCGCGTCGACTCGTGTCGCTTGGCCGTCGAGCGCGCCGGGGATCGCGTGCAGGGTGCCGTTGCGGCATCCGACGCATTCTTCCCGTTTGCCGACGGACCGCAGGTGCTCATCGATGCCGGCGTGTCGGCTATCGTGCAGCCGGGAGGGTCCGTTCGTGATGAGGAGGTCGTGAAGGCCGCGCGCGACGCGGGCGTCACGATGTTCTTCACGCGCGAGCGCCACTTCTTCCACTAAGTCGCGCCGCGCGAGCGGACCGATTGCAGGATCAGCGTCGGGCCAGTCGATGGCCACGCGGGCTGTCGAGCGAATCATCCTGCGATCGGTCCCGCGTGGTCCCCGGCGACAGGCTCTCGCTCAGGGACGCCCGTAGGCCTCCAGCCAGCGCAACCAGACCTCGCTGACCGTCGGGTACGACGGGACCGCGTGCCAGAGCCTGCTCAGCGGCACTTCTCCGACGATGGCGATCGTGGCCGAGTGCAGCAGCTCCGCGACATCCGGGCCCACGAAGGTCGCCCCGACCAGCACTTCGCGCTCCCGGTCGACGACAGCGCGGGCCTGGCCGCGGTAGTCATCCGAAGCCGTGGACGCTCCCGCGATCCACGAGAGGTCGTAGTCCAGCACCCGGATGTTGATCCCCGCCGCTTCCGCGCGCTCGGCAGTCAGCCCGACCGAGGCCACCTCGGGGTCGGTGAAGGTGACCTGCGGCACGTGGTCGTGATCGGCTGTTGCGACGTGGGCGCCCCATCGAGACGTGTCGACATGGGAACCGCGGGCGCGGGCGGCGATCACGTCCCCCGCGGCGCGCGCCTGGTATTTGCCCTGGTGGGTGAGGAGCGCGCGGTGATTGACGTCGCCGACCGCATACAACCAGTCGGTATCGCGCACCAGCATCGTGTCGTCGACATCGAGCCACGCGCCAGGCTTCAGATCGACAGACTCGAGACCGAGGTCTGCGGTACGCGGCACCCTTCCGGTGGCGACGAGCACCTCATCCGCTGTGACCGACGAGCCATCCGAGAGCACGAGAGTGCGACCCTTCGCGTCGCGGGATGCCGAGACGACATCGACCCCCGTACGGACCTGGGCTCCCTGCGCGGTCAGCGCCTCGGCCACCATCTCACCCGCGAACGGCTCCATACCGCCCAGCAGCCCGGATCGCGCGATGAGGGTCACCGCCGTGCCGAAACTCGCATACGCGGTTGCCATCTCGCACCCGACGACCCCGCCACCGATGATGGCGAGCGACGCGGGCGCGGACCGTGCGCTTGTCGCTTCGCGGCTCGTCCACGGTTCGATCTCTCGGAGCCCGGGAGTGTTCGGCAGCAGAGCCGCCGAGCCGGTGCAGACGGCAACGGCGTGTGTGGCGATGAGGTCGACGACCTCGCCGCCGGGACGGGTGACTTCGACCCGCTTGCGGCCCGCGATACGGGCATGTCCCCGCACCAGATCGATTCCCGCGCTCTCGAGCCACTCGACCTGCGAGGAGTCATTCCAGTCGTGCGTCATCCGGGTGCGGCGCGCCAAGGCTGCAGCGACATCAACGTTGCCGGTGACGGCCTGCTTTGCGCCGTCGACTGCTCGGGCAGCCCGCAGTACCGATCCCGCGCGCAGCAGCGCCTTCGAGGGCATACACGCCCAGTACGAGCACTCGCCACCGACGAGTTCGCTCTCCACGATGACGACCCGCAGGCCGCCCTGCACTGCCCGGTCGGCGACGTTCTCGCCAACCGGCCCTGCCCCGATCACAACAAGGTCATATTCGCGCGCGCCCATATGCCACGGTAACCCGCGTGCCCCGCGGCTGTCTCCCGCTGCCGTGTCTGATTTCCGCCAGTGCGCGGGGGAGGGGCGTGGCAGTCTTGACCCGTGCTCTCCATGACCTTCGACGAACGGTACGCCGCGATCCAGTCGCGCGACGCCCGGTTCGACGGTCAATTCGTGACCGCCGTCAGCTCAACAGGCATATATTGCCGACCCAGCTGCCCGGCCAGAACGCCGAAGCCGGCGAACGTGACCTTCTATCCGACCAGCGCCGCCGCCCACGAAGCGGGGTACCGCGCGTGCAAGCGGTGCCTGCCCGAGGCGGCTCCCGGCTCCCCGGATTGGGACGTGCGCGGCGACGTTGCCGCGCGGGCGATGCGCCTCATCGCCGACGGGGTCATCGAGCGCGAAGGTGTTCCGGGGCTCGCACACCGACTCGGCTACTCGCCGCGGCATCTGACCAGACTGCTGACGGCCGAACTCGGCGCCGGACCGCTCGCGCTCAGTCGCGCGCAGCGGGCACACACGGCGCGGATGCTGCTGGTGGGCACCGCGATGCCGGCATCCGACATCGCCTTCGCGTCGGGTTTTGCCAGTGTGCGGCAGTTCAACGACACGATCCGTGAGGTCTTCGGGCTCACACCGCTCGAGGTGCGCGCCCGGCGCACGGGGTCCGCAGCACCCGGCGGCACGATCGATCTGGCGCTGCCGGTGCGAGGTCCGTTCGATGCTGCGGGGCTGCTCGCCTGGATGAGCGCGCGGGCGTTGCCCGGTGTCGAGGTGGCAGGAGAGGCATCCTTCGCTCGGACGGTGCTGCTGGCCTCGGGTCCCGCCTGGTTCGAGGTGAGAACGGATGCCGGCGGCCTGCGCCTGCGCGCGACGGTGACGGCCCTATCTGATCTCGCGACCCTCGTTGCTCGCGTTCGTCGCATCTTCGACCTGGATGCCGATCCGCTCGCGATCGACTCCGCACTGTCGCGGCATCCCGAACTCGAGCCGCGGGTCCGGGCGATTCCCGGCATCCGGGTTCCGGGCGCAGCCGACCCCCACGAGATGCTCATCCGCGCGATGGTGGGCCAGCAGATCACTGTCGCCGCGGCGCGCACGGCGCTGGCCGCTCTTGCCGATGCGCTGGGCGAGGAGGTCGCCGGGCCCGACGGCCTGACCCGGCTGTTTCCGACGATGGCAACCATCGCCGATCACGGCGCCGAGGTGCTGCGAGGTCCTGCGGCACGCATCCGATCGATCGTCGGCGCCGCGCGAGCCCTGGCCGAGGGAGAGGTGACCCTCACGATCGCCGACGACGGGAGCGAGCAGCGCCGAGCCCTGCTCGCTCTTCCCGGCGTCGGACCGTGGACCGCCGACTACGTGCGGATGCGGGTGCTCGGCGACCCCGACGTGTTCTTGCCCACGGATGTCGCCGTCCGAAGTGGCGCCCGAGCCCTCGGCATCCCTGCGGAGGGGCTCGAGACCTGGGCGGCGACAGTCGCGCCCTGGCGCAGCTACCTGAGCGCGCACCTGTGGCGAGCCGTCCCCGCCCGGCCCGGCCGAGCCGCGACCGCGCGTACCAGCACTGTCCGTTCCCCCGCGCCCGCCGCGTCAGCCGTGGAGGTTCTCACATGACCCTGACCGCCGTTCTCCAGTTCGTCGACACTCCCGACGGCCCGTTCGCGATCCTCGCCGCCGACGATGGCGCGGTGCTCTCATCGGGGTGGACCGACTCCGCCGAACGCATCGTGGAGCGCATCCGTCCGAGTCACCGGCCCGACGACGTGCGCTCCGGCACGACGGATGCCGCATCCGTCGTCCGCGACTACTACGCCGGTGATCTCGCGGCGATCGACGCCGTGCCGGTCCGGCAGTTCGGTACGGCCGGTCAGCTGGCCGGGTGGGCGGCACTTCGCAGCATCGCGCCCGGCGCACCCCTGTCGTACACGGCGTTCGCCACGGCGCTCGGCCATCCCGCAGCGGTACGGGCCGCGGCATCCGTCTGCGCCCGCAATGCGCCGGCGCTGTTCGTGCCATGCCACCGCGTGCTGCGGACCGACGGGAGCCTCGGGGGATTCGCGTGGGGGATCGAGATCAAGCGTTCGCTGCTGGATCGAGAGAATCCGTCCTTGCTTTCAGCCGACTCTCAGGCATAGTCTGAAGGGCTGCCGCGTCGTGCGGCAGCCCGTACGCCAAGGAGGATGCCATGTATCAGATCGCTTTCGTCGCGAGTCCTGTCGTCCTCATCGCCGTGGCGCCCCTGCGTCACCGTGGTCCCGCGATGACGCGCTAGCAGCGTCGCGACGCACTCGTTCGCGTGTCCGTGACCTGACCGGTCGCGGCATACTCTCGGCGCCCGCAGCGTTGTCGACCACGGCATAGCACCCTCGCCTCAGGCTCTGGCTGCCGCCCTCCCCGCCCGCAGACCCGCGGGTCCGCTCCGCCCTCCCACAAGGATCATGACCGTTACACCTCCCCACCCCCAGAACCAACCCTCGACGCTGCGCGCGCTTGCCCGTCTGCTGCCGTTCGCGCGTCCGGTGCTCCCGCGCCTCATCCTCGGCGCGGCCAGCGCCATGCTCGCCTCGGTGCTGGCCCTCATGTTCCCGCTCGTGCTCGAGGTGATCGTCGGCGGCCCGATCGCCTCCGGTGACCCCGGCCAGATCGCTTGGGGGGCAGCGGCGATCCTCGCCCTGGGCCTTGCCGAGGCGGCGATGGTCTGGGCGCGCCGGTGGTTCGTGCTCGCTCCCTCGACCCGCGTCGAGTACGGGCTGCGGACGACCTTCTACCAGCGCCTGCAGCGGTTGCCCGTCGCGTTCCACGACCGCTGGCAGTCCGGTCAGCTGCTCTCGCGGATGATGCAAGACATCGGCATCATCCGTCGCTGGCTCGCCTTCGGTCTCGTGCTGCTGGTGGTCAACGTCCTCACGATCATCGTCGGCGCGGTGCTGCTGTTCCAGTGGCACTGGCTGCTCGGGGTGATCTTCCTGGTCACCTCTGCGCCCCTCTGGTACGCCGGATACCGCTTCGAGAAGCGGTACGGAACCCTCGCTCGCCAGTCGCAGGACCAGGCCGGGGACCTTGCCACCTCCGTCGAAGAGAGCGTGCACGGCATCCGCGTGCTCAAGGCGTTTGGACGCGGATCGCACGCCCTGCAGAAGTTCGCCCGACAGGCCGAGACCCTGCGCGAGACCGAGATCCACAAGGCTCGCGCTGTCGGGCTGATCTGGTTCTGGCTGATCCTGCTTCCCGACATCGCATTCGCTCTCGCGCTCGGTGCGGGCATCGCGCTCGTGCAGGCGGGGCAGCTGGAGGTCAACGAGCTCATCGCGTTCTTCGCGATGGCAACCGTGCTGCGCTGGCCGATGGAATCGATCGGGTTCCTCTTCTCGTTCCTGTTGGATGCCCGCACGGCCACCGACCGCATCTTCGAGGTGTTCGACGAGGTCGACACCATCACCGACCCGGAGCAGCCGAAGACCATTGCAGCACCTCGCGGTGAGCTCGCGTTCGAGGGCGTCCACTTCCGCTATCAGGATGCGCCGGAGAGTCAGCGCGACCTGCTCGATGGTGTCGATCTCGTGCTGCGGCCGGGGGAGACGATGGCCCTGGTCGGGCTCACCGGTTCGGGAAAGACGACGCTCACGACGCTGCCGACGCGCCTGTACGACGTGACCGGCGGGCGTGTGACTCTCGATGGGGTCGACATCCGTGACCTGACCCTCGCTGAGCTGCGCACCCACATCGGCATGGCGTTCGAGGACGCGACGCTGTTCTCGCAAACCGTGCGCGAGAACGTGCTGCTCGGTCGCGAGGATCTCGTCCCCGGGTCGCCGGAGGCCGAAGCGGCGCTGCGGGAAGCGCTCGAGGTCGCGCAAGCGAGCTTCGTCGACGACCTGCCCGACGGTGTCGACACCGTCATCGGCGAAGAGGGTCTCAGTCTGTCGGGCGGCCAGCGTCAGCGTCTGGCGCTTGCCCGCGCGGTCGCGGCAAAGCCCGCCGTCCTCGTTCTTGATGATCCGCTGTCGGCGTTGGATGTCGACACCGAGGCGCTCGTCGAGGATGCCCTGCGTCGCGTGCTGGCCGACACGACGGCGCTGGTCATCGCGCATCGTCCATCGACGGTGACGCTTGCCGACCGCGTCGCTCTGCTCGAAAACGGACGCGTGAGTGCCGTCGGTACCCACTCCGAGCTGCTTCGCGAGAGCGAGCACTACCGGTATGTCATCTCGAGCCTCGAAGACGAACAAGCCCGCCTGCGGGAGAGGGAGGTGACCCTGTGAGCGCCACTGTCGTGGGAA
>NZ_DBHD01000132.1:0-20341 GCF_002296025.1 Microbacterium sp. UBA837 | reverse complement strand
TCAGCGCGCTCGTCCACGAGGTACTGAGCCCACCTCCGCCGCTCACCAGCCGTCGATTCGGCGTTCATCGGGCTCCTTCTGTGGTCCTCCCCAGGCTAGGAGACGCCACCGGGCCCCCGATGCCGAATCCGTGGATTCGCAGCATTTTGGAGCACCGAATCCCGGCTAAGACCTCACTCGGGCACGCAACACATCGATGCGCGCCTGGAGCTGCGCGACAGTTGCGTGCGAGACGGCGGGGCCGCCACAGATGCGGCGAAGCTCGGCATGAACGTGGCCGTGTTGCTCACCAGACTGTCTCGCATAGAGCCCCACGAGGCTGTTGAGCAGCTGCCGTTGTTCCTTCAGCGTGCGGTGCAGGGCTGGAGGCGGCGAGGGCGGCGCGTCATCCGTCGCCCCCACTTCGCGCTCCTTTGCTTCGCGCGCCTGCCGGTGACGGCTTTGCCGCGCCTGCCGCTGCATCAGCAGATCGTGCACGTGTTCGGGTTCGAGTAGCCCGGGAAGGCCGAGGAACTCCTCCTCTTCCGGCGTTCCGGGGGTGGCGAGCTGTCCGAACTCCTTGCCGTCGAACAGCACGCGGTCGAAATGGGCGATGGCACCCAGCGCGGCGTACTCGAACTCGTCGGTCAGCGCGTCGGATGTCGCATCCTCACGCTCGGCCGCCGCGAGCAGGTCATCTTCGGCCGACCACTCGCCGTCCTCGTCAGACCGCCGATCGAGGGCGTGATCGCGCTGCCGCTCGAGTTCGCCCGCCAGAGCGAGAAGCGGCGGCACGTGCGGAAGAAAGATGCTCGCGGTCTCGCCACGGCGTCGCGCGCGCACGAAACGCCCGATGGCCTGGGCGAAGAACAGCGGGGTGGACGCCGACGTTGCGTAGACGCCGACCGAAAGCCGTGGCACGTCGACGCCCTCAGACACCATTCGTACCGCGACCATCCACCGGGTCGTGTCGGCGGCGAAGGTCTCGATACGCGCGGATGCCTCGGGCTCGTCCGACAGCACGACGGTGGGCTCCTCACCGGTCACTGCCTGCAGGATCTGCGCGTAGGCCCGAGCGGCGGTCTGGTCGGTGGCGATCACGAGGCCACCGGCATCCGGGACGTGCTCTCGCACTTCGGTGAGCCGGCGGTCGGCGGAGCGCAGCACTGCCGGAATCCACTCGCCGCCGGGATCGAGAGCTGTCCGCCAGGCCTGCGCCGTGATGTCTTTCGTGTTGTCTTGCCCGAGTTGGGCCTCCATCTCGTCGCCGGTGCGGGTTCGCCACCGCATGTGGCCGGCGTAGACAAGAAAGAGCACGGGACGCACGACACCGTCTTCGAGCGCACGTCGATACCCGTAGTCGTAGTCGGTACGAGACACCCGGATGCCGTCGGCGGTGGGGTGGTACTCCACGAAGGGGATGGGCGCCGTGTCGCTGCGGAACGGCGTACCCGACAGCAGCAGCCGCCGCGTTGCACGTCCGAAGGCCTCGCGGAGGGCGTCTCCCCAGCTGAGGGCATCCCCGCCGTGGTGCACCTCGTCGAGGATCACGAGGGTTCGGGCCGACTCGGTCACCACCTGATGCACCGATGCCTTCGTGGCGACCTGCGCGTACGTGACCGCGACCCCGTGGTAATGGCGGGCCGGGAGAGTGTGCCGATTCGTGAAGTGCGGGTCCAGCCGCAGCGAGACCCGGGCTGCAGCGTCGGCCCACTGGGTCTTCAGATGTTCGGTCGGGGCGACCACGACGACCCGGTCGATGATGTTGCGCCGCAGCAACTCGGTAGCAAGGCGCAGTGCGAAGGTCGTCTTGCCGGCGCCGGGCGTCGCGGCAGCGAGGAAGTCGCGAGGTCCACCGCCGGGACCGTCGGGCCCGTCCATGTCGAAGTACCGGTCGAGGGCTTCGGCCTGCCACGCGCGGAGGCGCCCGGCCGTTCCCCAGGGTGCACGCTGCGGGTAGGACGGCGACAGGTGTTCGGCGGCGAAGCTCCCCCGGGGATGGTCAGATGCCGGGACCGGCGCTGTCTCGTGCACGCTCCCCCTCCCACAAACATCGGTCGCTCGTCGGACCGCCCGACTACGATAGACGACCAGGAGGACAGAGCATGGCCGCCACCGACGAACACCGAACTCCGTTCATCGCGAACAGCGAACCTCACCCCTGGCGACGGTTCGTGGCGCTCGGTGATTCGTTCACGGAAGGCATCGGTGACCCCGACCCGACCCACCCCGGATCGCACCTGGGCTGGGCCGATCGCGTAGCTGAGGTGCTGGGATCACAGTCAGAAGACTTCGCATACGCAAATCTCGCGGTGCGCGGCAAACTCATCGCCCAGATCGTCGACGAACAGGTCGAGCCGGCACTCGAGCTTTCTCCCGACCTGATCACGTTCTGCGCGGGGGGCAACGACGTCATCCGGCCCGGTACCGACCCTGACGAGATCTCGCAGTTGTTCGAGGATGCGGTCGTGCGTCTGAGCAGCACCGGCGCGACAGTCGTGATCTTCACGGGCATCGACACGAGCTTCACTCCCGTCTTCCGCGCGTTTCGCGGGAAGATCGCGATCTATAACGAAAACCTGCGCGCCATCGCAGACCGCTACGACTGCATCGTCGCCGACCAGTGGTCGCTCAAAGAGATTCAAGATCCCCGGTTCTTCGATGACGACAGACTCCACCTGAACGCGCTGGGTCACCACGAGGTCGCGCGGATGGTCTTGCGTGCGTTGAATGTGTCCAACGACCTCGTGCCGATGCAGCCGGATCCCTTCCCGACCCGCACGTGGCGCGAAGCGCGTGCCGGAGATCTCGTCTGGGCACGCACGCACCTCGTGCCGTGGGTCCTGCGGCGCCTGCGACACCAGTCATCGGGCGACAACCTGACAGCCAAGCGCCCTCAACCGCTCCCGATCGCGACCACCGGTGCGATCAGCCTGCCGACAGAGGATGCCTGAGCGCCCACAGCGCGACAGCGCTCGCGGCGGCAACGTTCAGTGAGTCGACGCCTCCCGCCATCGGGATGGTCACGACAGTGTCAGCAACGCCAAGAGCTTTCGGTGTGAGCCCGTCGCCCTCGGCGCCAAGCAGGAGCGCCACACGGGAGGTCGGCTCGAAGTCGTCGAGCGAAACAGCGTCCTCACGCAGCGCAAGAGCGGCGATCTGGAAGCCTTCCTCGTGCAGAATGCTGCGGGTCTGGTCCCAGTCGGGTAGGCGCGTCCACGGCACTTGGAAGACCGTTCCCATGCTCACTCTGACGCTGCGCCGGTAGAGCGGATCGGCACAGCGCGCAGACACCAGCACTGCATCGGCGCCCAGCCCTGCGCAGGCGCGGAAGATCGCCCCCACGTTGGTGTGATCGACGATGTCCTCGAGCACAACGACGAGTCTCGCCTCCCGCAGCACGTCTCGAAGCGGCGGCATCTCCGGCCGGTGCATCGCCGCCAGAGCGCCACGGTGCACGGCGTAGCCTGTGAGGCGCTCAGCGAGGTCGGCACCGACGACGTAGACCGGAACGTCCGGGTGCTGCGCGAGCAGCGGGGCGAGATCATCGATCCACTTCTGCTGGGTCAGGACCGAACGCGGCCGATGACCCGCACCCAGCGCGCGGGCAATGACCTTCGCGGATTCTGCGATATACAGCCCCCCTGCGGGCTCGATGCGTCGACGCAGGGCGACATCGGTGAGATCGCGGTAATCCTCCAGCCGTGGGTCGTTGGCATCCAGGATGTCGACGCGCTGCATCCTTTGATCCTCTCACTCGTGCGGTGCGGACCCAGCAGCACGAAACATGCCGGAAAACGTGGATGCCTAAACTTGAACCAGGCGAGACAGAGGAGGCAGGGATGTCGCTCATCGACGGCGCTGCCACGGACGTTCCCGAAGCTCTCGCCCATGCGCTGCGCGTCCTTGACGGGCGCTCAATGACGATCCTCACCGGTGCTGGCGTTTCGACCGACTCGGGAATCCCGGACTATCGCGGAAAGGGTGCGCCGGTGCGCCGCCCCATGACCGTCGAGCAGTTTCTTGGCAGCGATGCCGCACGTCGGCGCTATTGGGTCGGCTCCCACCTCGGGTGGCGCAGCTTCGCCTCGGCAGAACCCAATGCGGGGCATCGTGCCATCGCCACACTCGAAGAGCACGGGGTTGCCACCGGGGTGATCACACAGAACGTGGACGGTCTGCACGTGCGGGCCGGCAGCCGCCGCGTGGTTGAGCTGCACGGCACGATGCGTCGCGTGTTCTGCACCCGCTGCGGCCAGGTCTTCGACCGGCGGGATCTGTCTTCACGGGTGGAGAGTGACAACCCCTGGCTGGTCACGACGCACGAACTGCCCCTTGGACCCGATGGCGATGTGACGCCCGAAAGTACCGACGGTTTCATCGTGCCGGACTGCTCGGTGTGCACGGGAACCCTCAAACCCGATGTCGTCTTCTTCGGCGAGTACATTCCGACCGAGAAGTTCCGTGAGGCAGAGCAGCTCGTCCTGGGCAGCGAAGCCCTCGTCATCGCCGGCTCTTCTCTCGTGGTGAACTCCGGCATCCGCCTGCTGGAACGGGCGCGCCGCCGGCGAATCCCGATCGTGATCATCAACCGCGGTCAGACGCGAGCGGACGGGCGCGCCACCGTGAAGATCGACGGTGGAACCTCCGAGGCCCTCACAGCGCTGCTCGAGGGATTGGTGACGCCAGTCGGTCAGCGAGAGCTGGCAAGTAGTCTCGAGAGGTGACCCACCTCACGCTCATCCGTCATGGCGAGACGGACTGGAATCGCGCCCGGCTCATTCAGGGCAGTACCGACATCCCCCTCAACGAGACTGGACGAGCGCAAGCCCGTCAGACCGCCGAACGGCTACGCGGAGCACTCGAAGACCCGACCGCTGCGCGCATCGTCAGCAGCGACCTCTCTCGCGCCCGTGAGACAGCGCAGATCATCGCTGACCAGTGGGGATCGGAGGCGCCACTGGCGTACTCGGCGCTCCGTGAGCGCGCCTACGGCGAGGCCGAAGGGCTGACGGTCGATGATTTCGCCGTGCGGTGGGGCAACTGGTACACGGCCGAGGTGCCCGGCGCGGAATCGCGGGAGCAGCTGCAGCTGCGGGCGTTCGCGGCATTGGATGCCGTCGTCACCGACGCTCTTGCCGCTCAGCCCGATCTCACGCGAGTATTCGTGGTCACTCACGGCGCACTCATCCGTTCCGTCATCCATCACGTGAGCGACGGCAGGCTACCTGCCCGCGAAGAGCGGCTTGCCAACGGATCCGACTACACCTTCCAGTACTCGCCCGATGGACTCACCTTGGTCGACTACGCGGGGGCGGCAGTCTCCCTATAGGTTGGGCATACCGATCCGCCCATCGGACTGCGCTACGCAGCTCGCTCAGTTTCGTGATGATATTGTGAGCAACATGAGCAATCCGCGAATCAGCAACATGCTAGCCTTCCGCGATATGACCGCTCTTGACCATGTCGACCTTGAGCTCCTGGCTGCGCTCGCGGCGGACCCGCGCGCGACCGTGGTGGCACTGTCGGATCGCCTCGGTCTGTCTCGGAACACCGTGCAGGCGCGGATGTCGAGGCTCGACAAGGCAGGCGTCTTCCTCTCGTACGAACGGGCTCTCTCCCCCACCGCTCTGGGTTTTCCCATTGAGGCATTCCTCAACGTCACGGTCCGCCAGGCTGACTTGCCACGGATCACAGCAGAACTCGAGAGAATCCCCGAGATCGTTCAGGTGCACGGCCTGAGCGGGACCGTGGATTTGCTCGTCCGAGTAGCGTGCCGCGATACCCAGCATCTGTTCGATACCGATGCCCGCATCCTCGCGATCGAGGGCGTCGAGCGCACCGAGACCTCGCTGGCGATGGGTGAAGTGATCGGCTATCGGGTGGGCCCACTCATGGAGCTGGCACGAGAGGAACGCTAGCTTTCTCTTCCTTCGCGGCCTCGCCGGGATCGGAACGCACGAGGATCACTCCCGTCAAGATCATCGCTCCCCCGACTGCCTGCATCACGGTCGGCACCTCGGCGATCACAACCCACGCAATGAGCAGCGCGAACAGAACCTCGGTGAGCCCGACGAACGACGCGACGCGGGAACCGAGCATCGATCCCGCTCGCACCCCGAACGCGTAGCCTCCGGCAGTTGCCACGACAATCACCCACGCGATGGGGACGTACCAGGGAAGGCTGACGCCGGCCAGTACGACGTCGACGTCCGGAGCCGTGAACGCCAAGAAGCCGGTACCCACGAGCACGCCCATCAGAAGTGCGCCGGTGATGAGACCGCCCGAGGCTAGCGCGAGCGGCGGGATGTCGTCGCCGGTCTTCTCGGCGATGAGAAAGTACGCGGCGGTGCAGGCGGCTGCCCCCAAGGCGAGCAGGGTGCCGAGCAGGTCGAAGCTTGCCCCGGCAATGTCGACGACGAGCACGAGGCCCGCGATCGCGAGAACCGAGCCCGCGAGAATGCGGCGGGAGGGTGCTCGCCGGGTGCGCACCCACGCGAGCCCGACGAGCAAGACCGGAGCCAAGTACTGGATGAGCAGGGCCATCGCCACCGGCATCCGTTGCAGGGCAGCGAAGTAGAAGATCTGGCAACCGGCCACTCCGGTGAGCCCGAAAGCCACGATTAGCAGGCCGTGCTTGCGAAGAAAGCCGGGCCGGCGACGGATCGTCACAATCAGCACGGGCGCGAGAATCAGGGCGGCTCCACCCATGCGCAGCAACAGGGTCGCGCCCAGGCTCCATCCTGCCTCCATCAGGGGCTTCATGAAGCTCCCCGAGGACGCGAAGCTCAGCGCGGACAACAGTCCGATCGCGAGCCCCGCCAGCGAGGAGTGCCGACGCGCAGGAGCGGTGAGCACGGGGACCGGAGCGGTCGGAGCGGACATGGGCGGCCTGTCAGGAGTGAAAGGGGGTGACACTCGTGACACACTGGTCACGAACGAAACAGTAGCCCTCGGCATGTCAGGAGTCAACATGGTTTTTATCCATGACACCGAGATGGCCCTGCGCGCGGCCGTCGACCTGGTCAACACGCTGCCCCTCGGCGGTGACGACGACACCCTTACTACCGCAGACGAGTACGATGCCTTCCTCGCACGCTACCCCTACAGCGGCACGGTTTCACGCACGCGTGATGAGCACGAGGCTGTGCGCGCCATCCGGTCTCGTCTTCGCACCCTCTGGGGAGTCGACCGTGAGAGTGCCGTGCCGATCGTCAA
Organism: Microbacterium sp. UBA837; assembly: GCF_002296025.1. Lineage (NCBI taxonomy): Bacteria > Bacillati > Actinomycetota > Actinomycetes > Micrococcales > Microbacteriaceae > Microbacterium > Microbacterium sp. UBA837. Next base: position 13,144 of record NZ_DBHD01000132.1, on the reverse strand, counting down.
TGCCATGCTCCGCGACGGTGAGGCGCTTCCCCAACTCGTGATCCACGACGAGTACGACTGGCACGTGCACGCGTCGGATGACGATGCGCCCCTGGCCACACGCATCCTGGTCGAGACAGCGATGGCGTTCGTGGAGGTCATCCGCATGGACGAGTACGATCGGATGCTGGTCTGTGAGGCTGACGACTGCGAAGGAGTTCTGGTCGATTTCTCCCGCAACCGCTCGAAGCGCTACTGCGACACCGGCAACTGCGGCAACCGCATGAATGTCATCGCGTATCGGGCTCGTCGAGCCCAAGAAACGTCCTGATTGCAGCGGCGGCCGGCGCTGGCGTTTCGTAGTGGATGAGGTGTCCGACATCCGCGATCTCGACGAGGGCGGCGTTGGCGAACAGGCGCGCGAGCTCGCGCTCCGCCTCGATCGGCGTGATGTCATCGCGCTCGGCCGCGATGAGCAACGTCGGCTGCGTGATGCGGGAAGCGAATTCCCTGACGTCGTGGGAGACCGAGGCCACAAACGCATCGTGCAGCACATCACGATCGGCGAAGCGCGAGAAGTACGTGTCGTGCTGGTCGTGGATGAACCGGCGCAACTCAGGGTCCCGCGTCTTGGCCATTGACACGCTCATGACCCGCACGACTGCACCGTTTCTGAGGAGCGCAGTACCGACGCCGCTCGGTAGCCGCGCGCCGGCCCAGTAGTAAAAGACCGCGAGTCTGGTGAGGATCCCCCGCGGCCCTTCCAGCGCGGGCGCGCCGATCGGATTCACCAGGATGACACGCGGGGTATCGAGCCCGGCGGCCACGGCGGCAGCCACCACGATCGAGCCGAAAGAGTGACCGAGGATGACCGCCCCCGGCGCGACACGAGAAACGAACTCGGCGAGCCACTCGGCATACAGCGACAGGTCATGCCTGCGCCCGGCGATCGGCGCCGTGTCACCGAAGCCGGGTAGATCGGGCGAGATGATGCGCATTCCCGGGAGGTGAGCGACGACGGGCTCCAGCCCGTGGTGCTCGCCGCGGAAGCCATGAACGGCGACGACGGTGACCGGCGCATCTGCCGGTCCGTAGTCCCAGTACGCTGTCGTGCCGCCGAGCACTGACACCTCACGGCCGGTGACCGGAATCTCGTCCAGAAGCGCGGCGTACGGATGCGGGGCGGGCACCCGACGAGTCTACTGAGCGCACCCGCCCCTTCGACGCTGACAGAAACGACGAAGACCCCGCTCGAAAGCGAGGTCTTCGTCGTGTGCGATTCGTGCTTACTTGCTCGAGCCGCCGAAGTTCTTGAAGCGCTGGTTGAACTTCTCGACGCGGCCGGCCGAGTCCATGATGCGCTGCTTGCCCGTGTAGAACGGGTGCGACGCCGACGAGATCTCGACGTCGATGACGGGGTACTCCACGCCGTCCAGCTCGATCGTCTTGTCGCTGGTGACCGTCGACCGCGTGAGGAAGGTCTCGCCGGAACCGAGGTCGCGGAACACGACAGCCTGGTAGTCGGGGTGAATGTCAGTCTTCATGGGGTTCCTTGCCGAGATGGGGAAAGAAAGTCTGCGGTGCGCTGGCACCAAAGGACGAGTCTATCAGGTTCGCGTGCGGATGCCGATCACGACGTCCGCGCCCGTGCAGCGTATCGACCGGCTTCCTCGTGCAGGGCTATGGGCACCCCGAACGCGGTGCTGAGCGCATCCTCCGTGAGTGTCTCGCGCAGTGGCCCCGCTGCGATGACGGCGCCATCGCGCAACAACAGCACGTGGGTGAAGCCCACCGGGATCTCTTCCACGTGATGGGTGACCATGACCATGGCGGGAGTCGTCGGCTCGGCGGCGTAGCCGCTCAGGAGCGTGAGAAGTTCCTCGCGCGAGCCGAGGTCCAAGCTCGCGGTGGGTTCGTCCAGCAGCAGCAGTTCGGGGTCTGTCATGACCGAGCGTGCGATCTGCACGCGCTTCTGCTCGCCGTCGGAGAGCGTGCCGAAGGTGCGCGTTGCAAGATCATCGAGCTGCCACTCGGCAAGCACCCGCATCGCACGGCGAACGTCGACCTGGTCGTACTCTTCGCGCCAGCGACCCATCACCGCGTAAGCGGCGGTCATCACGACATCCAGCACTGTCTCGTCCGGCGGGATGCGACGCGCCATCGATGTGGACGCGAAACCGACGCGCGGACGCAGCTCGAAGACGTCGGTACGCCCGATCCGCTCCCCCAGGATGCTCACGCGACCCGAGGTCGGGTGAAGCAGCGACGCCGAAAGCTCAAGCAGGGTTGTCTTCCCTGCGCCATTCGGGCCGAGCACGACCCAGCGCTCGTCCTCGGACACTGTCCAATCGATGTGATCGATGATGTCTCGGGCGTTTCTGCGGACGACGACGTCGGAGAATTCGAGCACCTGAGCCATGCGTTCCAGCCTATCGGGCGCCGCGTGTCACCTCGGCGTAGAGCGCGGCGGTTTGCTCCGCGATGCGCTGCCAGCTGAACTCTGTTACCGCGCGCTTGCGACCCGCTAGCCCGTACTCCTTCGCTCTCTCGCGATCGCTCACGACCTCGCCCAGAACCCGGGCAAGGTCGGCGACGAACGCCTCGGGATCCAGTGGCGTTCCGGTGCCGTCCGTGACCTGTTCGATCGGAACCAGCCTGCCCGTCACACCGTCGGCGACGACTTCCGGGATGCCGCCAGTGGCGGTGCCGACGACTGCTGCGCCGCACGCCATGGCCTCAAGGTTCACAATGCCGAGGGGCTCGTAGATCGACGGGCATACGAAGGTCGTCGCCGCGGTCAGCGCCACGCAGAGCTCGTGTCGGCTGAGGTGGCGGTCGATCCAGACCACCCCATCGCGTGTCTCCTGCAACCCCCGAACAAGTCCCTCGACCTCAGCGAGGATCTCGGGCGTGTCCGGGGCGCCGGCGCACAGGATGAGCTGCACCTCCGGGTCCAAACGCTCGGCCGCGCGCAGCAAATACGGCAGACCCTTCTGCCGTGTGATGCGCCCGACGAAGACGATCGATGGTCGGGTCGGATCGATGCCGAGCGCGGCGAGGGTCTCGGCATCCTCGACCGGATGCCACTGCTCGGTGTCGATGCCGTTGTAGATGACCCGGACGGTCGCCGGATCGAGGTCGGGGTAGCTGCGCAGGATGTCGGCACGCATGCCCTCGCTTACCGCGACGATCGCCGCTGCCCCGTGGTACGCGGTGCGTTCGATCTCACTCGAGACCGCGTATCCGCCGCCGAGTTGTTCGGCCTTCCATGGGCGGAGCGGCTCGAGGCTGTGTGCTGTGACGATGTGGGGGATGCCGTGGAGCAGCCCTGCCACGTGCCCGGCGAAGTTGGCGTACCACGTGTGGGAGTGCACGACAGCGGCGCCTGCCACATCGTCGACGATGAGCAGGTCAGTCCCCATCGTCTGTATCGCCGCGTTCGCGCCCCGAAGCTCTGCCGGCGTGACGTACGACGTCGTGCCAGCTTCGTCGCGATCAGCGCCGAAGGCGCGCACCTGAACGTCGAGCGGAGCATCGCCGGGCGCCTCGCTCGCCGGAAGCGCGCGGAGCGCCTTGACCAGCTCTGCGACGTGCACACCGGCGCCCCCATAGATCTCGGGCGGATACTCCTTGGTGACGATGTCGACGCGCATGTGTCGAACGCTAGTACAGGGTCACCGGGCGGCATAGTGTGGGGGTATGGCTACGTCGCCCAAGATCTTTGGAATCGTCCTCGCCGGTGGAGAGGGTAAGCGGCTGATGCCGCTGACCGCCGACCGCGCCAAGCCCGCGGTTCCCTTCGGCGGCCAGTACCGGCTGATCGACTTCGCGATCTCCAACCTGATCAATTCGGGGCTTCGGCAGATCGTCGTACTCACGCAGTACAAGTCCCACAGCCTGGATCGCCACATCTCGCAGACCTGGCGGATGTCGCCGATGCTGAGTTCCTACGTCGCCTCGGTGCCTGCTCAGCAGCGGCTCGGAAAGCGCTGGTTCTCGGGCTCTGCCGACGCGATCCTGCAGTCGATGAACCTCATCATCGACGAACAACCCGACATCGTCATCGTCATCGGCGCGGACCACGTGTATCGCATGGACTTCCGCCAGATGCTCGACGCCCACATCGAGTCGGGTGCCCGGGCGACTGTTGCCGGCATCCGTCAACCGATCGGCCTCGCTAACCAGTTCGGCGTCATCGACGTCGAACCGGGCTCGACGCGCATCCGCGAGTTCCTCGAGAAGCCGCAGAATCCGAACGGTCTGGCTGATGCTCCACACGAGGTCCTGGCGTCGATGGGCAACTACATCTTCGACACGGATGCCCTGATCGAGGCAGTCGAGGCCGACGGTGAAGTCCCGACATCGAACCATGACATGGGCGGCGACATCGTGCCGTACTTCGTCAACCGCGGTGAGGCGAGTGTCTACGACATGAAGCTCAACGATGTTCCCGGATCCACGGATCGGGACAGGTCCTACTGGCGGGACGTCGGAACGATCGACTCGTTCTTCGACGCGCACATGGACCTGATCTCGACGCTCCCGGTCTTCAACCTTTACAACACCGACTGGCCGATCCACTCCCAGACCGTCAACTCTCCGCCAGCGAAGTTCGTGCGCGACTCGGTCGGAAGGATCGGGACCGCCATCGATTCGGTGGTCTCGCTCGGTTCCGTGCTCTCGGGAACGCACCTGGAACGCAGCGTCGTCGGCCCGTGGACTCTCGCTGCCGGCGGATCGACCATCACTGATGCCGTACTGTTCGACTACGTGCGCGTAGGTCCGGGTGCGCGCGTCCACCGCGCGATCCTCGACAAGAACGTCGTAGTCGCCGACGGCGCGACGATCGGGGTCGACCGGGCTCATGACCTCGAACGTGGATTCACCGTCACGGACTCCGGGATCACCGTCGTCGGCAAAGGCGTCGTCGTCGAACGCTGATCCGTGCCGCGCCGGCCGGGCCGGTAGCGTAGTCGGGTGATGCCAGCCCGCTTCCTTGTCGTTCTCGATGCCGATTCGACGCTGCTGCGTAATGAGGTGATCGAGCTCATCGCCGATGAGGCGGGTCGCGGCGCAGAGGTCGCTGCCGCGACGGAGGCAGCGATGCGCGGCGAGGTTGACTTCGCCGCGAGCCTGCGAACCCGCGTGGCCGCTCTGACGGGAGTACCGCTGGAGGCGTTCGAGCGCGTGCTGGCGCGCGTCGAGCCGACACTGGGCGCATCCGAGTTCATCGCCGGCGTCCACGAGCGCGGCGGCGTGGTCGGTGTCGTATCCGGCGGTTTTCACGAGGTCCTCGATCACGTCGCGCCCAGGCTCGGGGTGGACCGTTGGCGGGCGAACCGCCTTGCCGCTTCGGACGACACCCTGAGTGGAACCGTAGAAGGCGAGATCGTTGATGCTGAGGGCAAGGCCGCAACCCTGCGGGAGTGGGCGGGCTCACTCGGCCTCGCCTTGGCGCAGACGATCGCGGTGGGCGATGGCGCCAACGACCTTCGAATGATGGCGACGGCGGGCCTCGGCGTGGCGTTCAACGCGAAGCCCGCAGTCCGTGAGCGTGCCAACGTCGTGGTCGACCCGGTCGACCTGCGCGAGATCCTCCCCCTCCTCCCCCGCTGAAAGCACTCCGAGAGCGAAGCGCGGGCAGGGTCCTGATCGGTGTCGGATGCCGGCGCTAGCGTTGCCGCTATGCACATCATCCTGATTCCCGGCCTCTGGCTGGACGCGTCATCGTGGGACGACGTCAGTCCTGCGCTTCGCGAAGCAGGCCACGAACCGCACTCCGTGACGCTTCCGGGTGTGGGCGAACCGGCCGACCGGTCCGGAGAGATCGGCATCACCGAGTGGGTGGGTGCTGTGGTCGATCTGATCGACCGGCTCGACGGCGATGTCGTGCTCGTCGGTCACAGTGGCGGGGGCAACGTCGCGTGGGGTGCGGCAGACCGGCGTGTGGATCGTGTGGGGCGCGTGATCCTGGTCGACACGCTTCCGCCCACCCCTGGCGGGATGATTTGGGAGTTCCCCATCGTGGACGGAGTTGCGCCCTTCCCCGGATGGGACACGTTCGAAGAGCGCGAGATCCGCGACCTCTCCGAGGCGGTGCGAGTCGCGGTGGCACAGCGGGCCCTGGTCGATCGTCGAGATCGACTCGGGTCACTGGCCGCAGTTCTCGGTGCCCGATGAGCTCGCCAGAATGCTCATTGCCGCCATCCGGGAGGACTGAACTGCGTCAGTGCCCCATACCCAGGCCGCCATCGACCGGGATGACCGCTCCCGAGATGTAGGCGGCGTTGTCTGAGGCGAGCCACGTGACCACACCGGCCACCTCGTCTGGGGTCGCGAACCGGCCCGCGGGGATCGTCGCTTTGTACTGCGCCTGCGTCTCGTCCGGGAGCTCGGCGGTCATGTCGGTCTCGATGAAGCCGGGGGCCACCACGTTGGCGGTGATAGCGCGACCGCCGAGCTCCCGTGTCAGCGACCGCGCGAACCCGACGAGCCCGCTCTTGGATGACGCGTAGTTGATCTGGCCCGGCGAGCCGTAGAGGCCGACAACGCTCGAGATCAGGATGACCCGTCCCCACTTAGCGCGCAGCATGCCCTTCGCCGCACGCTTGACGACACGGAATGCGCCACCGAGATTCGTCGCCACGACCGAATCGAAGTCGTCTTCGCTCATACGCAACAGCAGGGTGTCCTTCGTGACGCCCGCATTGGCCACCACGATCGTCACCGGTCCGAGCTTTTCCTCGACCTCCGAGAACGCGGCGTCGACGGCTGCGGCATCCGTCACATCGGCGCGCACCGTCAGCGTGCCGGCGGGGCCCTCTCCGGAGCGGGCGGTCACGGCGACCGGGTACCCCTCCGCGACGAAACGCTCGGCGATGGAGCGACCGATGCCGCGATTGCCTCCGGTGACGAGAACGACGTGATCGGTGGACATGAAGCATCTCCTGCGGTCGATTCGACCCGCTGCGCGGGCAGGACCGACCCAGACTACCGTCCACGTTGACACGCCACGGGGCTACTGGAACGCTGGTGGCAGCACGAACGATCGTGCGGATGCGTGTCAGAAAGGCCGAACCGTGAGCGACCAGAACACCCCCGCAGCCCCCGAGGAACAGCCGCCCGCGGCAGCTCCGGCACCACCTGCTTCCTACCCGCCGCCGGCCCCGCCCGCACCTCCGGCCTACGGCGCGCCGGCAGCTCCGCCTGCCTACGGGGCAGCGCCCGCCTACACCGCGTACCCGCAAGGCCCCAAGACCAACACGCTGGCGATCGTGTCCCTCGTGTCATCGCTCGTGGGTGTCTTCGTGATCCCCGTCATCGGCCAGATCGTCGGCATCATCACCGGCCACATGTCGCTCAGCCAGATCAAGCAGACGGGTGAGGGCGGCCGCGGGCTCGGACTTGCCGGAGTCATCATCGGTTGGGTGACGTTGGGACTGGCGATCCTCGGCATCATCTTGTTCATCGCATGGTTCGGAGTCATCTTCGCGAACGCGCGCGAGATGGGTTATTCGTCCTAACCGTCACGTCACAAGCGTCGCCCCGACGGATCCCGTCGGGGCGGCGCGGCGTAATCTGGTATGACCGTGAAATCATCTGCCAAACCGCAACCGGCGACGTCCCTCCCCCGGGCGCCGAAAGAGGACGCAGGCAAGCGGTCGACGACGTATCTCGTGATGATGGCGATCCGTCTCGTCTGCCTCGGCCTCGTCCTGTTCGTGACGCCCTACAGCTGGTACACCTGGGTCTTCGCGGCCATGGCGATCTTCCTTCCGTATCTCGCTGTTGTCATCGCCAATGTCAGCGCAGACATGACCGCACCCACGGCGCTCGGGCCCGAACGCATGATCGAGGCGCCGGCGCCGGGCCAGACTTCAGCTTCGCCTTCGCCGGCGGCACCGCAAGTCATCCGGATCGACGAGAGTCGGCAGGAGGACGCGGGTGACGACTGAATCCCCGACCGCGGGCCCAGAGACGATCTGTTCACGCGCCGGATGCCGCGAGGATGCGCAGTGGAGCATCCGATGGCGAAACCCCCGAATCCACAAGGGAGATCGCAGCAAGACGTGGCTTGCCTGCGATGAGCACGTCGGCTACCTGCGAGAGTTCCTCGCTGCGCGCTCGTTTCCCCTCAGCGTGGAAGCTTTCGCGGCGGAACAGGCGTGAGTGAGCACAAGGCGCCTGCGGCAGAGCACAAGGCGCCAGCGGCGGTGCGCTGGACGGCGTACATCGGCATCGCGGTGCTGTTCGCGATAGCGTGCGGATTCCTCTCCAACTGGCAGTTCACCCGCAACGCTGAGCGCTCGCAGCAGCTTGCTCTCGTCGAGGCCAACTACGACGCCGAGCCTGCGGCGCTCGATGATCTGGTGCCCGAGACGGGAGATCTGCCGGTCGACAACGAATGGCACCCGGTGGCGCTCCAGGGAACCTATCTGGTCGACGACACAGTGCTGGTAAGGAACCGCCCGCACGGCGGGACTGCCGCCTTCGAGGTCCTGGTGCCGTTCCAGACGACGGACGGCCGAATCCTACTCATCAACCGCGGCTGGGTTCCCCCCGCCGAAGACAGCGATCCGAGTGCGGTCCCCGCACCCCCTGCGGGCACCATCGACGTGATCGCACGGCTGCGACCGGGAGAGTCGCTCCCCCGATCGGGACGTACCGAGGCCCCCGAGGGTCAAGTGCCGACGATCCACCTGCCGCTTATCGCTGAAGCTCTCGGCGGCGACCCCGCTTTCATCACAAGCGCGTATGGCGTCATGGTCTCGGAGACTCCGGCTGCAGCATCCGTACCCAATCAGCTGGAATCCCCCTCTGAGGACCCCGGGCCCTACCTGTCGTATGCGATCCAGTGGATCCTGTTCGCCGTGATGGGGTTCTTCTTCATCGGCTACGTCATCCGCACCGAGGTCCGTCACCGCCGAGAGGAGACCGACGACACCCCTCGCCCCCCGCGAGGCCAGCGCCGGCGCGACCGCGACATGGCCGAGGAAGACGAGATCCTCGACCGACTCCCTCAGTAGGGCGCGAGCGCGCCTGCGAGGCGAAGCCTCAGGCGAGCGTGATGAGGTCGATGTAGTCGCGACCCCAGATGTCTTCGACGCCGTCGGGAAGAATAAGCACCCGCTCGGGGTTCAGCGCCTCCACAGCACCCTCGTCGTGAGAGACCAGGATGACTGCGCCCTCGTAATGTGCCAACGCGCCCAGGATCTCGTCGCGGGATGCCGGGTCGAGGTTGTTGGTCGGCTCGTCAAGGAGCAGCACGTTGGCACTAGAAACGACCAGCGTCGCCAGCGACAGGCGGGTCTTTTCCCCGCCCGAAAGCACCCCGGCGGGCTTGAGCACGTCGTCTCCCGTGAACAGGAACGACCCGAGAACCTTGCGTGCCTCGGTAGCGGTGATGTCCGGCGCCGCGGACATCATGTTGTCGAGCACCGAGCGGCCCACATCGAGGTTCTCGTGCTCCTGCGCGTAGTACCCGATCTTCAGTCCGTGTCCGGGCTCGACCTGTCCGGTATCGGGACGGTCCACTCCGGCGAGGATGCGCAGCAGCGTCGTCTTGCCGGCACCGTTGAGTCCGAGCACGACCACCTTCGATCCGCGGTCGATCGCCAGGTCGACATCCGTGAAGATCTCCAGGGACCCGTACGACTTCGAAAGCCCGGATGCCATGAGTGGCGTCTTGCCGCACGCTGCCGGCTTCGGGAAGCGGAGTTTGGCGACGCGGTCCTCTTGCCGCACCTCGTCGAGGCCCGAGAGAAGCTTCTCGGCACGTGCAAGCATCTGGTGCGCAGCAGCAGCCTTCGTGGCCTTGGCCCCGAACTTCGCCGCCTGCTGCTGGAGCGCAGTGGCCTTCTTTTCGGCGTTGGCGCGCTCCTTCTTGCGGCGCTCCTCGTCGGCCACACGTTGGCGCAGGTAGTTCTTCCACGACATGTTGTAGATGTCGATGACCTGACGGTTTGCGTCGAGGTAGAAGACGCGGTTGACGGTCTCGCCGACGAGTTCGACATCGTGCGAAATGACGATCAGACCGCCCTTGTAGTTCTTCAGGAACTCCCGCAGCCACACGACACTGTCGGCATCCAAGTGGTTCGTCGGCTCGTCGAGGATCATCGTCTGCGCGTCCGAGAAGAGGATGCGGGCAAGTTCGATGCGTCGGCGCTGACCACCCGACAGCGTACTGAGCGGTTGGTCGAGGATGCGGTCGGGCAATGCCAGGTTGTGGGCGATCGAGGCTGCCTCGGCCTCGGCGGCGTACCCGCCGAGAGCCTCGAAGCGCTCGGTGAGCGACCCGTAGCGGCGCATGGCGCGCGCGGCGACATCGGCATCGTCATCGCCCATCGCGAGGCTTGCCTCGTGCATCCCGATGGCGAGCTGGCCGAGCCCCCGCGCGTCGAGGATGCGGGTGCGGGCGAGATCCTCGGGATTACCCGAGCGCGGGTCCTGGGGCAGGTACCCGAGTTCGCCGCTGCGATCGACGCGACCCGCAGCCGGCAGAAGGTCGCCCGAGAGCACTTTCGTGAGAGTCGTCTTGCCGGCACCATTGCGACCCACGAGCCCGACCTTGTCACCCGCGCCCACGCGGAACGTGACGTCCGACATGAGCACCCGGGCGCCCACGCGAATCTCGAGGTCGTGCACGGAGAGCACAGCAAAGCTCCGTTTCATTCGGTGAGAAGGGTACAAGGGGGCCGATGGCCAGCCCCCTAGTATAAGTCGCAATACTTCGCCACCTGGATTCAACTGACCAAGGAGCACCATGACGACTGCCGCCGCACCGGCCACGCACACCCGGGTTCTCGCCGACATCATCGCCCGGCCCTCGTCGCGGGCGCGGGCGTTCGCCATCGACGCCGGCCTCGTGCTGGCGGGAGTCGCCGTCGTGGCGTTGCTGGCGAAAGTGTCGTTCTTCATCGGGCCGATCCCGATCACGGGGCAGACCCTCGGCGTCATCCTCGTCGGCGCTGCGCTGGGGTCCGCGCGCGGCGCTGCCACGATGACGACCTACATGTTCGTCGGCCTTCTCGGTCTGCCGGTGTTCGCCGGACCGGTCGCAGGCCCGGCCTACCTGCTGGCGCCCTCGTTCGGGTTCATCCTGGGCTTCATCCCGGCGGCGTTCGTCGCCGGATGGTTCGCTGAGCGTGCTTGGGATCGCAAGCCCCTCCTCGCCTTCGCGGGGTTCGTGATCGCCAGTGTCATCCCGTTCGTCATCGGCGTGCCCTACATGGCCTTCATTCTGTCGACAGTCATGGGCCAGACGATCTCGCCAGCTGAGGTGCTCAATGCGGGCCTATGGCCGTTCATCGTTCCCGGCCTGATCAAGGCGGGCTTTGCGGCGCTCCTGATCCCCGGCGCATGGGCGCTCGTGCGCCGGATCGACACAGCCAAGAAGCGCTGAGGTTCAGCGGGAGAGCTCGCCGATCCGCTCGATCGCCTCGCGCAGAACCTCCGGCGAGCACCCGAAGTTGACCCTCACGAACCCTCGACCCTCGTCACCGAAGGTCGGACCGTGGTGGACCGCGACTCGCGCCTCGGTGAGAATCCGCTCTGCGGGGTCCTCACCCCACCCCAGGCCCGACAGATCGACCCAGGCAAGGTACCCCGCATCGGGGATCGCATACCGCGCCGCCGGTACGTGCTCGGCGAGCAGGTCGGCGAGGAGGTGCCGGTTCGCGTCGAGCGCGGCGAGTAACGCATCCAGCCACTCATCGCTCTCGGGCGAGAAGGCCGCAACGCCTGCCAGTGCGCCGAAGTGACCAGTTCGCCACTCGACTTCCTTCGGGAGCCCCTGCACGACCCGGCGCGTGTGGTCAGCGGCGGTCGACATCAGCGCGCACTTCAGACCAGCGAGATTGAAGGCTTTGCTTGCGCTCGCCACGGCGTATCCGACGGATGCCGCAACCGGAGATGCGCTGAGGAACGGCGTGAACGTCGCCGGCGCATGCACCAGGGGTGCATGAATTTCGTCACTGACGACGATCGCGCCGTGGCGTGCGGCGATCTCGGCGAGTTCTGCGAGCGTCTCGCGGGAGTGCACTGTTCCCGTCGGGTTGTGCGGGTTGCACAGCAGAACCGCGCGGGCGCCTCCGGCCAGTGCCGCCTCGATGCCGGCCAGATCAAGCGTGTATCCGGCATCCGCGAGCAGCGGCACTGTCTCGACGACTCCCCCCGCTTCCGGGATGAGGTCGTAGAACGGCGGATACACCGGGGGCGTGATGACGACGCGGTCCCCGAGTGAGATTGTGGCTCTGAGGATCTCGACCAGACCCATGACGACGTCGCCCGTCGAGCGAACGTGCGCGGGGTCGATCTCCCAGCCGTAGCGCCGCCGCGCAAAACCGGCGTAAGCCTCAGCGATCCCCGGCTTCGGCGGCGTATACCCCGTGTCACCGATCTCCACCGCTGCGCGCAAACGCGCTGTGATCGCCGGCGCGAGCGGGAAGTCGGTCTCTGCAACGAACAGCGGCAGCACATCGGCGGGATAGGCACGCCATTTCGTGCTCGTCCGCTCGCGCAGTCGCTCGATCGGGAGGGCCTGAAGTGGACTCGCGGTCATCCTCCGAGCCTAGCGTTGCGAGCCCGAACCTGTCCGGGCGCAGCCGCGCAGCGGGGTGCCGTCCTCGGGGCTGGCACCGGGTCTGGCGGGAGCGGGCGCAGCCCGCGAGGGCATGTCCCCGAGGACGGCACCCCGCGGAGCGGCGGACATCAGACCCAGCCGCATAGCGGCACACATCAGACTCAGCCGCATAGCGGCACACATCAGACTCAGCCGCGTAGCGGCACACAGCAGACTCAGCCGAACAGAAGGTACCGCGACGGATCGTCGGGAAGAACCCAGTTGAAGCCCTCCTCCGCGAACACAACGACGAGGTTGATCGCGATCGTGGCGACGAACGCCCACACCACGACCCACGCGAGAATGCGCAGCCACGGGGTGGTCGGGGCGACCGGCACGACATCCTGCGCGAACACCGCCACGACGCAGGCGAACACGATCACGACGACGAAGGTGATCAGCGCCCACGTGTACAGGTGCAGCCCCAGAACCGCCTCGCCGTACCCGGGGTCACCGGGCAGGATGTGGAGCAGGATCTGCCGTATGGAGATCGCCGCGCCCACGACGGCACCGAGGATCGCTAGCCCCAGGCCGGTCGCGAGTTCG
>NZ_DBHD01000164.1:0-6036 GCF_002296025.1 Microbacterium sp. UBA837 | reverse complement strand
CGTGCGACGGCGAGGGTTGCGGCAAGTGCGAGGCCCAGCTGCCACCATCCGCTGCCGGCGACCAGGAGCAGCACTTCGGCCACAAGGATGCCGATGATCATGCCGATGACGGTCTCGAGTACGCGGCGCGGCCGAGCGTCGCGCACAAGTCCGAGACTCGAGACCGTGACCGTCGCGGCAAGCAGCGGCGCCGGGTGTCCGAGAACGTACGCGGCGAAGGCGTAAGCGCCAGTCGCGGCGACCACGATCTGGACGATGGCGATGGATGACGCGCGCAGCCGCGTCCATCCGGGAAGCGGGCTGAACCTCGTCCACCACCGCACGCGAACCGGAAGTGTCAGCGGCGCAGTCTCGTCGGGTGCTGCCGGCCGCGGCGAGCGCGGGTCCTGCCCTGCGCTCACGGCGAGGGAGGGGACGCCGCCGCGCGCCGGGAGAGCCGAGGCAGTCGAGGAACGGATGCCGCGGCGCCGGCCTCGGGTGGCACGATCGTCTCGAGCCTCGCGGCTACAGCACCCTCGGCCGTCTGGACAGTCGCGTCACCGTCAGGGGTCGTGCGTCGAACGAGCGCAAGTCCGATGGGTCCGTCATCCACATGCAGGGCGACGGAGGTGAGCACGCCCACCTCACCACTGGCGATGTGGACCTTGGAACCGGGCGGGGGGAGGATGCTGTCGGCACCGTCGAGGTGTACCGCCATGAGCCGGCGGGGAGGGTGCCCCAGATTGTGCACCTTCGCGACGGTCTCTTGGCCGCGGTAGCACCCCTTGGTCAGGTGCACGGCGGTTCGGAGCCAGTCCACCTCATGCGGCAGAGATCGTTCGTCGACCTCCCGCGACCAGCTGGGGCGCCATGCGGCAATACGCAAGGCGTCGACGGCGAGCGCGCCGGCCAGCGACACCTCGCCCGCTGCGGCGGCTTGCGCGATTCGGTCGCGCTCGGAAGCGTCGACGATGACCTCGACCCAGTCCCGTGCCTGCCCCGGATGCTCGCCGACCGCGTACGCGTGCCCTCCGGCCGTGACGCCCGGCCACGGATCGCGCCAGACGAGTGGAACTCCCGCAGGCGAGAACGCGGTGAGCCCTGCAGCATCGGGTGAGACGGCACCGATGACAACCACGTCACCGACGAGCTGGATCTCAACGCGCATGCGGAACCGCATCTTGGTCAGCCACGCCGTCAACTGTTCGGCATCCGCTGCGTCGACCAGGAGCCAGGCGGTCTCGCCGTCGTCGACGATCCCGGCGGCGTGCTCGATGTGACCGTTCGGGTCAAGGATCAGCAGCTCGCTGCTTTCTCCCGGCATGAGACCTGCGACGGCTTGCGAGGTGATCGAGTCGAGCCACGCGAGGCGATCGGGACCGGCGACGCTGACCACTGCACGGTTCTCGAGCGGTGCGACAGCGTCGCCGCGCAGAAGTCGACGCTGCTCGGCAAGGGGGTTCCCGAGGTGCATGAGGATGCCGCCCTCAGCCACAGCCCCGGGTACCCGCTCGAATGCGGATGCCATCAGTCGGCCTTCGCGAGCCGAGCTGAGGCGTGGGACGCGAGCGATCCGCCGAGCGCTGCGATATCCCACGCCCACAGGAGGTGACCATCGACCAACCCGTACATGCGGGTCGCTGCGGAGTAGACCTTCGCCGATGCGGTGCGGATGACGGCATCCGTGGCGATATCGATGCGAGGCCCGCGGATCTGCCCGAGGTAGAGCTCGCAGACACCATCGGAGTGCACGAGCGAGACCTCGATCTCGAACCCGCCCTCGGGAGTTCGCAGGGCTTCGACGTCGTCGACCGTCAGCGGCGAAGCAGCGGCAGCCGCCGGGAGCAGGCCGGGACCAGGCACGGCGTCGGTCGCGGGGATCGCCAACCGCCAGTACCCGGTTTCGCTGACCAATGCTGTTCGTGGCCCAGCAGGATCATCCGCGTCCAGAAGCCAGGCCTGTGCGGAATAGTTCAGGTGATCGCCGCCATCGTGGCTGAAGCTCACCCGGTGATGGAACTCGCCCGTGAAGTGCGTGTCGTCAGTGTCGTAGTCGATGACACCGGTGCCCTCCCACACGCCGACGAGCCACGACAGTGGCGCGAGTTCGGCGGGGAGGTCGGTGGGAAGATCGATCACGGCGCGTCAGCGCTGGCCGCGGTACAGGTTCTTCACGACGACACCTGAGACGAACACGATCGCCAGCGACGCGAGCGCAAGCAGGCCCACGAAGAAGAGTTCGAGCGCTACGAGGTCCATAGATTCCACTCTATCCCGGAATCGCCCCGCCTGAACTGCTCACGCTCGGGGGGTCAGCGCGGCGCGATCGAGGCGAGCCCGAAGCCGAGACTGATCACGCCGAGCACGATGGCCGAGCCCAGGGTGCTCAGCGCGACGCGCTCAACGAAGGCCTGCGAGCGCCCATGAGCCAGCTGCACCGCGAAAGCCAGCACGACGCAGAGCCCCAGAGCCACGCCGAGCCACGCGATGCGCCATTCGGCAGGAACAAAAAAACCGATGATCGTGCCGGCGATGGCGGCGGCCACCCAGACGGCGACGATCCCGCCGAAGGCACGGCGTGGAGCAAGCGGTGGCAGGTCCATCGCCCTATTGTCTCCCATGGTGGGGTGACGCCCTAAACTGAGGGGCGCGGTGCGCCTCCGGCACCGGGAGGATGTCAGCGTGGCACAGCTATTGGTTCTGAGTTCCGCCCCAGGCGGAGGCCCAGCCCTGCCCGCCCTCGAACTGCTGAGTCACCGCACTCGCCAGATCCCCGCCGAGCCCGCGCAGCTGGTGAACGCGCCCAGCGCCGACATCGTCTTCGTGGATGCCCGCACCGACCTCGTCGGGGCCAAATCGCTGTGCAAGATCCTGGGCACGACGGGGCTGGATGTGCCGCTCATCCTCATCGTGACCGAGGGGGGCCTGACCGCGGTCTCGCCGGACTGGGGCGTCGATGACGTCATCCTGGTGACCGCGGGCCCTGCCGAAGTCGACGCGCGGGTCCGCCTGGCAATCGGACGAATGGCGAAGGAGCAGGTCTCTACCCGCATCCAGACCTCGGGGATCACGATCGACGAGTCGTCGTATTCCGCGAAGGTGCACGGGCGCCCACTTGATCTCACCTACAAGGAGTTCCAGCTCCTCCACTTCTTCGCCACTCACCCGTCGCGGGTCTTCACCCGGGAACAACTGCTCAGCGAGGTGTGGGGCTACGACTACTTCGGGGGAACCCGAACCGTCGATGTGCACGTCAGACGCCTTCGTGCCAAGCTCGGCGACCTGGAGCAGCTCATCGGCACCGTGCGCAACGTCGGGTACCGCTTCAACGTCTACGAGGATGACGCCCCGCCGCCGCGGGAGCGCGCCGACGCCTGACGACGAAAACTGTTCACGCGGGAGTCACGTAGCGCTGACAGGATGGACCCATGATCGACCACGAGGTTCTCGACACCGGGCTCGGCGACGAAGATGACGACGACTTCGACTCAGCGGCAGCAGCCGATGATCTCCTGCCCATTGACCGCTTCCTGGATCGTGAGCTGAGCTGGCTCGCGTTCAATCAGCGCGTCCTCGAGTTGGCCGAGGATCCGGGTCTGCCGCCGCTGGAACGCGCGAACTTCCTCGCGATCTTCGCGAGCAACCTTGACGAGTTCTTCATGGTCCGGGTCGCTGGGCTCAAGCGCCGCATCGTCACCGGACTCGCGGTGCCCACGAACATCGGCACCTCTCCCGAAGACACGCTCGCCGATATCTCGGAAGAGGCGCATCGACTGCAGCTGCGCCACGCCGACGCGTGGAGCCGCCTCGTCGCGCCGTCGCTTGCGGAGGCTGGAGTCGAGTTCGTCTCGTTCGCCTCGCTCGGCGATGACGAGCGCTCCCGCCTGTCTGACTACTTCCACGACCAGGTCTTTCCTGTTCTCATGCCGCTGGCTGTGGACCCAGCCCACCCCTTCCCCTACATCTCGGGCCTCTCCCTGAACCTGGCGATCCGCATCCGCAACGCGCGGACGGGTCGTCAGGAGTTCGCACGCCTCAAGGTGCCGCCGATGCTGCCCCGATTCGTCGAGATCTCGCGAGAGGGCGAGCGGGTGCGCTACCTCGCGCTCGAAGACCTCATCGCGAACCACCTCGGCGATCTGTTCCCGGGAATGGAGGTCTTGGACCACCACGCGTTCCGCCTCACGCGAAACGAAGACATGGTCATCGAAGAGGACGAGACCGAGAACCTCATCCAGGCTCTCGAGGCAGAACTCATGCGGCGCCGGTTCGGCCCTCCGATCCGCCTCGAGGTGACCGAGGACATGGACGAGCTGACGCTGAAGCTGCTGATCAGCGAGCTCGATATCACCGAGCAGGAGGTGTACCGCATTCCCGGCCCGCTGGACCTGCGGGGACTATTCGGCCTGAGCCGCCTGAACCGGCCCGAGCTCAAGTACAAACCGCACCTTCCCACGACCGCTATCGCGTTCCAGCCGGGCGACAACAACGAGCGCTCTGACATCTTCAGCGCCATCCGCACCGGGGATGTCCTGGTCCACCATCCGTACGAATCGTTCGCGACGAGCGTTCAGGCATTCCTCGACCAGGCGGCCAAGGACCCCCAGGTGCTCGCGATCAAGCAGACGCTGTATCGCACCTCAGGCGACAGCCCCATCATCCAGTCACTCATCGACGCTGCCGAGGCCGGCAAGCAGGTGCTCGCGCTCGTCGAGGTGAAGGCCCGCTTCGATGAGGCCGCGAACATCGTGTGGGCGCGCAAGCTCGAGAAGGCCGGCGTCCACGTCGTGTACGGCCTCGTCGGCCTCAAGACCCATTGCAAGCTGGCCCTGGTCATCCGCGAAGAGGAGGGGACGCTGCGCAGCTACTGCCACATCGGCACCGGCAACTACAACCCCAAGACCAGCCGGATCTACGAGGACTATGGGCTGTTCACGGCCGATGAGCAGGTCGGGCGGGACCTCACGCGCCTGTTCAACGAGCTGTCGGGCTACGCGATCGAGAAGAAATTCAAACGCCTGCTGGTTGCGCCGCTGCACCTGCGCAAGGGGCTGCTGCGACTCATCGAGGCCGAGCGTCGCAATGCTGCCGAAGGCAAGCCCGCACGCATCCGGATCAAGGTCAACTCGATGGTCGACGAGCAGATCATCGACGCGCTCTACCGTGCGAGTCAGGCCGGTGTGCCGGTGGAGATCTGGGTGCGCGGCATCTGCTCGATCAAGCCGGGAGTGCCGGGACTGAGCGAGAACATCACGGTGCGCAGCATCCTCGGCAGATATCTCGAGCACTCGCGAATCTTCGCGTTCCACAACGGCGGCGACGAGCAGATCTACATCGGCAGTGCCGACATGATGCATCGCAACCTCGACCGCCGGGTCGAGGCTCTTGTGCGGGTGACCGACCCCACCCACCTCGCACAGCTGATGACGCTCTTCGACCTCGCGATGAGCGATGCGACCAGCTCCTGGTGGCTCGACGCCTCCGGCACGTGGGTACGCCACCACCTCGATGAGCACGGCAATCAGCTCGTCGACCTACAGGATCAGACCATGAGCGATGTGCAGAGCCGGCGACGGGCGCGGGCAACGCGATGACCGACACTCTCACCGTCCCGGACCCCACCATGTCAGAGAACATCGTTTACGCAGCCGGCGGCGTGCTGTGGCGCATCGTTGAAGGCAAGCTCCGCATCCTGTTGATCCACCGCACGCAGTACCGCGACGTGACCCTTCCCAAGGGAAAGGTCGATCCCGGCGAGACTCTCGCCGAGACCGCCGTCCGCGAGATCCACGAAGAGACCGGCATCCGCGTCTCCCTGGGCGTCCCCGTGGGTGTCTCGACCTATCACATGCCCTCCAAACGCGACAAGATCGTGCACTATTGGGCAGCGGAGGCCACGGACGCAGCGATCAAGGCATCCTCGTTCGTCCCGAACAAAGAGATCGCGGCGCTCGAGTGGGTCTCGGCCAAGAAGGCGCGCGCCAAGCTCAGTTACCCGGTGGATGTCGAGATCCTGGACAAGTTCCTCGAGATCCGCGACAAGGATGTGCTGCGCAC